>NZ_JANCLM010000006.1:0-152043 GCF_024259445.1 Pseudomonas sp. DVZ6 | reverse complement strand
ATGACGCAGCTGTCGCTAGCGGGTTATGGGGCTAGACTCCTGATCGGCAACGGCAACGGCAACGGCAACGGCAACGGCAACGGCAACGGCAACGGCAACGCCGGAAATAGGGCGTAATGGGGATTGCGCCCAGACCGCCCGGCGGGTCTGCCGCCAGCCCCCAGACTCGGTTATACTCGCGGGCTTTTCACCGAATTCGCACGAGAGCTGCCCGCCCATGGAAATCCAACCGATCCTGAACACCATCAAGGACCTCACCGAGCGTTCCCAGTCTATTCGGGGGTATCTTTGACTACGATCACAAACATGATCGTCTGGTCGAAGTAAACCGCGAGCTGGAAGACGCCGCCGTCTGGAACAAGCCCGAATACGCCCAGGCCCTGGGCCGCGAGCGCGCCATGCTGGCGCAGGTGGTCGAAACCCTCGACAAACTGTCCAATGGCCTTGGCGACTGCAAGGACCTGCTCGACATGGCCGTCGAAGAAGGTGACGAAGGCGCCGTCAGCGATGTCGTGACCGAGCTGCAAGGGCTGGAGGAATCCCTCGCCCTGCTCGAGTTCCGTCGCATGTTCAGCGGCGAGATGGACCCGAACAACGCCTACCTGGACATCCAGGCCGGCTCCGGCGGCACCGAGGCCCAGGACTGGGCCAACATCCTGCTGCGCATGTACCTGCGTTGGGCCGACAAGCGTGGTTTCGACGCCACCATCATCGAACTGTCCGAGGGCGAAGTCGCCGGCATCAAGGGCGCCACCGTGCACATCAAGGGCGAGTACGCCTTCGGCTGGCTGCGCACCGAGATCGGCGTGCACCGCCTGGTGCGCAAGAGCCCGTTCGACTCCGGGGCCCGTCGCCACACCTCGTTCTCGGCGGTGTTCGTCTCGCCCGAGATCGACGACAAAGTCGAGATCGAGATCAACCCGTCCGACCTGCGCATCGACACCTACCGCTCCTCGGGCGCCGGTGGTCAGCACGTCAACACCACCGACTCGGCCGTACGTATCACCCACGTACCGACCAACACCGTGGTGGCCTGCCAGAACGAACGTTCGCAGCACGCCAACAAGGATACCGCCATGAAAATGCTGCGGGCCAAGTTGTACGAGCTGGAAATGCAAAAGCGCAACGCCGCCTCGCAAGCCCTGGAAGACAGCAAGTCGGACATCGGCTGGGGCCACCAGATCCGCTCCTACGTACTGGATGACTCGCGCATCAAGGACCTGCGTACCGGCGTCGAGCGCAGCGACTGCAACAAGGTGCTCGACGGTGATATCGACGAATACCTGGAAGCGAGCCTCAAGCAGGGCCTGTAACCCGTACACCACCGCCGCGATACCAGGCCCGACGGGCCGGTATCGCCTGCCCTGCCCGACAGGGGCAACGAACACCTGATGGAAAGAATGACGACATGAGCGACCTCAAGACCGAAGCGCAAGACCTGCAACAGGAAGAAAACGCCCTGATCGCCCTGCGCAAGGAAAAACTTGCCGCCGAGCGCGCCAAGGGCAATGCCTTCCCCAACGACTTCCGCCGCGACAGCTACTGCAACGATCTGCAGAAGCAGTACGCGGACAAGACCAAGGAAGAGCTGGAAGCAGCCGGCATTCCGGTCAAGGTCGCCGGTCGCATCATGCTCAACCGTGGCTCGTTCATGGTCATCCAGGACATGACCGGTCGCATCCAGGTCTACGTCAACCGCAAGACCCTGCCAGAAGAAACCCTGGCTGCGGTCAAGACCTGGGACCTGGGCGACATCATCAGCGCCGAAGGCACCCTGGCCCGTTCCGGCAAGGGCGACCTGTACGTCGAGATGACCAACGTGCGCCTGCTGACCAAGTCGCTGCGCCCGCTGCCGGACAAGCACCACGGCCTGACCGACACCGAGCAGCGCTACCGCCAGCGCTACGTCGACCTGATGGTCAACGAGGAAACCCGCCACACCTTCCGTGTGCGTTCGCAGGTGATCTCGCACATCCGCAAGTTCCTCATCGAGCGCGACTTCCTCGAAGTCGAAACCCCGATGCTGCAGACCATCCCAGGCGGCGCCGCGGCCAAGCCGTTCGAAACCCACCACAACGCCCTGGACATGGCCATGTTCCTGCGCATTGCGCCGGAGCTGTACCTCAAGCGCCTGGTGGTCGGTGGCTTCGAGAAGGTGTTCGAGATCAACCGCAACTTCCGTAACGAAGGCGTTTCGACTCGTCATAACCCCGAGTTCACCATGCTCGAGTTCTACCAGGCCTACGCCGACTACCGCGACAACATGGACCTCACCGAGGAACTGTTCCGCGAGCTGGCGCAGCTGGTACTGGGCAGCACCGACGTGCCGTACGGCGACAAGGTGTTCCACTTCGGCGAGCCGTTCGTGCGCCTGTCGGTGTTCGACTCGATCCTCAAGTACAACCCGGAGCTCACCGCCGCCGACCTGCAGGACGTCGACCGTGCTCGCGAGATCGCCAAGAAAGCCGGCGCCAAGGTGCTCGGCCACGAAGGCCTGGGCAAGCTGCAGGTGATGATTTTCGAAGAGCTGGTCGAGCACAAGCTGGAACAGCCGCACTTCATCACCGAGTACCCGTTCGAAGTCTCGCCGCTGGCCCGTCGCAACGACGACAACCCGGCCGTGACCGACCGCTTCGAGCTGTTCATCGGTGGCCGCGAGATCGCCAACGCCTACTCCGAGCTCAACGATGCCGAAGACCAGGCCGAGCGCTTCCTGGCCCAGGTGGCCGAGAAGGACGCCGGTGACGACGAGGCCATGCACTATGACGCCGACTTCGTTCGTGCCCTGGAGTACGGCATGCCGCCGACCGCTGGTGAGGGCATCGGTATCGACCGTCTGGTGATGCTGCTGACCAACTCGCCGTCGATCCGTGATGTGATCCTGTTCCCGCACATGCGCCCACAGGCCTGAGCGATCTGAACAAGCCGCCTTTCGAGGCGGCTTTTTCATGCCTGAAGCTCTATGTTGTTTGTGCCGGCACCTTCGCGGGTAAACCCGCTCCCACAGGGGCGTCGCACATAACCTGTGGGAGCGGGTTTACCCGCGAAGAGGCCGGCACCGGCAACCCACTGTTCATGAGGTACCTCCAGTGACCCCCGCAATGCCCCACCAGGGCGCCGCCGGCATCGCCACCGCCGTCGCCGAGAGCGTGCAGTACCAGGGCCGCAAGACCGCCCGCCAGGGCAGCGAACAGCGCCGCCAGCAGATCCTCGACGCTGCCATGCGCATCGTCGTGCGCGATGGCGTGCGCGGCGTGCGCCACCGCGCCGTGGCCGCCGAGGCCGCTGTACCGTTGTCGGCCACCACCTACTACTTCAAGGACATCCAGGACCTGCTGGCCGATACCTTCGCCCAGTACGTCGAACGCAGCGCGGCCTACATGGCCAAGCTGTGGACCAACACCGAAGGCGTGCTGCGCCAGTTGCTGGCCCAGGGCGACGGCACCCCCGAGGCCCGGGCGCACCTGGCCGATGAAGTGGCGCGCATGCTGGCCGACTATGTCCTGCGCCAACTGAACAACCGCCGCGATTTCCTCATGGCCGAGCAAGCCTTTCGCCAGGAGGCGCTGCTGTGCCCACGCCTGGCCGAACTGGTGCAGGCCCACGAGCAGATCCTGCTGCATGGCGCGCGGCAGATCCTGCAGGTGGTTGGCTCGCGCCAGCCCGAGCAGGATGCCCAGATGTTGACGGCGATAATCGAGCAGATGGAATATCAGGGCCTGCTCAAGGATGCGAATGCGCAGGCCGATGAGCAGATGCTCGCTATCCTTGTCCGATACCTGCAGATGGTGCTGGCCTCGGCCTGAGTGGCGAACGACTTTTCAAGGAGAACCTGATGAAAGCCTGGCGTGTGGTGTTGTTGACCTTGTCATTCCTCCTGCTGGGCGGTTGTCTGGTGACGTTTGACGAGCCGCTGCCGGCCAACCAGCCGGCGCCTAAGACCCTGCTCGGGCAGTGGAGCAGCAAGGACGCCTGGGGCCAGCCGCTGAAGCTGAGCATCAGCCGCGCCGGCGGCAACACCTACAAGGCGGTGGCCCGCGCCCAGGGCAAGGCGCCCGAGGAGTACGCGTTCACCGTGGCCCGGCACGGCAACCGCTGGTACCTGTCGGCCGGCGTGCCCAAGCGCCTGGGCGGCAACTTCCTGATCGGTGGCTTCGAGGTGATCGACGGCAAGCAGCTGGTGGTCTACAACCTCGATGTCGAGCAGGTGCAGCAGGCCGTCGCAAAGAAAGAACTGAGCGGGCGCAATACCGAAGTGCCGGAAGATAACGGCGAGGGCGTGCTGATCGACAGTCCGACCGAGCGGGTGCTGGCGTACCTGGACGATCCCGCCAACTCCGATCTGTTCGTCGAGGTGGCGCGCTTCCAGCGTGTTGGCAAATAGTGGCGACAGTGTGTGCCTTTTCGCGGGTAAACCCGCTCCCACAGGCACTGCGCAGCTTTGCCGACGGTGCTGAACCTGTGGGAGCGGTTTTACCCGCGAAAAGGTCTGGCACGTATTTGAACCGTTAAGGAGTCCCGCGTGGACGAGTACCAGCAGACCATACGCACGTTGTCCGACCGCATCGTCGCCACCCAGACCCCGATCCGCGTGCTTGACGCAGTGAAATGGGACGACGGCATCCGCCAGGGCTTCCTCAAGGCCAAGGGCAAGGAGCCACCGGCGGTGGACCGTGCCTACTACCAGAGCCGCCCGCTGTCGTTCGACTCCAGCGCGGTGAAGGCCGAGTTCCAGAGCATCGAGCGCGACATCACCCGGCAATTGGGCCAGTTCAACCCGGTCGGGCAGATCATGCGGCGCATGTGCAAGGAATACCGCATGGTGGTGCGCATGCTCGAGGCACGCGGCACCGAGGACTTCGGATTGATCTCCCAGGAGCTCTACGGCGCCGCCTCCGATGCTTTCCACGCCGGTGATCCGACCCTGGCCGACCTGGGCCTGATGCTCTCGGACTACCTGAACAACATCGACGGTCGCGGCGACCTGAAGGACGAACCGAAGAACCTCACGGCCAAGGAAGCGGTGGCGATCCTCCAGCGTCGCCTGAACAAGGTGTTCGGCGAAGCCGAGGAGACCATCCGCGTGTTCGAGTCCGACGGCATCGTCGCTGACGCCGCGGCCGGCGCCGACTACATCAAGGTGCGCGCCGACGCGATGTTCAACAGCCGCGACGTGCGCGCCCTGGAAGTGCATGAAGGCCTGGTGCACGTCGGCACCACCCTCAACGGCCTGAACCAGCCGATCTGCACCTTCCTGGCCAAGGGCCCGCCCTCGTCGACGGTGACCCAGGAGGGCCTGGCCATCCTCATGGAGGTGATCGCCTTCGCCTCCTACCCCAGCCGCCTGCGCAAGCTCACCAACCGCACCCGTGCCATCCACATGGTGGAGGAGGGCGCCGACTTCCTGCAGGTCTTCGAGTTTTTCCGTGGCCAGGGCTTCGAGATGGGGCAGAGCTACAGCAATGCCAGCCGGGTGTTCCGTGGTTCGGTGCCCAATGGCCTGCCATTCACCAAGGACTTGTCCTACCTCAAGGGCTTCATCATGGTTTACAACTACATTCAGTTGGCCGTGAAGAAGGGCAAGCTCGAGCAGATCCCGTTGCTGTTCTGCGGCAAGACCACCCTGGAAGACATGCGCACGCTGCGCCAGCTGGTCGAGGAAGGGCTGGTCGAACCGCCCAAGTACCTGCCCGAGCAGTTCCGCGACCTCAACGCGCTGTCGGCCTGGATGTGCTTCTCCAACTTCCTCAATCACCTGAGCCTGGACCGTATTGAAGCCGACTACGCGAACATTCTTTGACGCCTGCCGTCACCTCGCCTTCGGCCTCGGGTTGCTGCTGTTGAGCGGCTGCAGCAGCCTGCTGTTCTACCCTGAGCCCGGCCAGCCGTTCACCCCGGAAATGGCCCGCCTGCAGTACCAGGACCTGACCCTCAACGCCGCCGACGGCACGCGTCTGCATGGCTGGTGGCTGCCTGTGCCGCAGGGTGTCGAGGTCAAGGGCACGGTGCTGCACCTGCATGGCAATGGCGGCAACCTGGCCTGGCACCTGGGCGGCAGCTACTGGTTGCCGAAAGAGGGCTACCAGGTGCTGATGATCGACTATCGCGGCTATGGGCTGTCCCAGGGCAAGCCGACATTGCCTGACGTGTATGGCGACATCGGCGCGGCGCTGGACTGGCTCGACAAGGCGCCCCAAGCCAAGGGCAGGCCGCTGGTGCTGCTGGGCCAGAGCCTCGGCGGGGCCATGGCCATCCACTACCTGGCCCAGCACTCCGAGCAGCGCCGACGCTTCAGCGCCCTGGTGTTCGATGGCGTGCCGGCCAGCTACCGGGCGGTGGGGCGTCATGCACTGAGCACTTCGTGGATGACCTGGCCGCTGCAGGTGCCGCTGTCGTGGCTGGTGCCGGACGGCGACAGCGCGATCAACTCGATCGCCCGCCTGGACAGCCCGCCGAAGCTGTTCTTCCACAGCATCGACGACAACCTCGTGCCGTTGGACAACGGCCTGCGCCTGTACCGCCAGGCGCCGCCGCCGCGGGTGCTGCAGCTTACCCGGGGCGACCATGTGCAGACCTTCGCCGACCCGACCTGGCGCCAGGTGATGCTGCGCTTCCTGGAAGACCCTACCCATTTCAACGGCCTGCGCCGCCTGGCCGAAGTACCCAACTACCCTGACGAGAAGAACAAGCAATGAGTGAAGAACGCAACGCCATCCCGCTGATCCTGACCGGCGTCGGCAGCATCATCGTGACGGTGGGAGCCCTCTGGTACTACGGCTACCTGCATTTCGCCAAGCCCGAGGATGCGCTGTTGTTGCAGGATTTCACCATGCTCAAGACCATTCCGGGGGAAGACTACAAGGTCTCGCTGACGCCGGCGCCGCAAGTGGCACAGTGCATCGATGGCGTGCTGGTGCTGTTCGATACAGAGCAAAAGGGCCTGACCGGGGTGCTGGTGGACAACCGCAAACGCGCGGTGCGCTGCATGGGGCAGGAGACGCCGCAGCAGGTGCAGTGAATGATGGGGCTGCTGCAATGCGGCCCGATTCAGTTCAATCGCGCGCTGGCGACTGAATAGACATCGCATCTTTCACGTTTGCCGATCGCGATGACAAGCACTACCACACGCTGATCAATCACCTGGTAGACCAAGCGGTAGCCGGCTGATCTCAATTTGATCTTGTAGCAATCAGCCATGTTATTGAGCCGGTCTTTTTCAACCCTGGGTCGAGCCAGCCGGGCCTTGAGTTTCTTGGCAAGCTGCAGGCGCAATGTGGGTTCGAGCTTGCGGTACTCCTTGTACGCTCGTGAATCAAACTCAAGGTTGTAGCTTGCTGTCGCGCTCTGCGTCGGCGATGAGCTCATCGATATCCACCCTCACGGTAGGCCCGCCAAGTCGCTGGCGTACCAGCTCGGCCAGTTGGATATCGTCAATCAGATCCATCATCGCCTCGTAGCGCTCTGGTGGTACTGCGTAGAAGGCGGGCTCGTTCCGATTGAGGATCACCACGGTTTCACCGTGCGCTTGGCGAATGGTGCCCATTGGGTCTTTCTTAAGGTCGGTGATGGATGCTGCCAGATCGGCGAGGACAGGGTAGGTCATAGTTGTATCAACCCATTTGTCGAGAAGGATGGTTGCCTCAGTTTAGTGCTTTTAAAGGTGTCTTCAAAGGTGCTCTTGACGGAAGGTCAAGCATGAAAAAACCCGCCATCAGGCGGGTTCTTTCATTCAGACAGCAGCCCTCATTGGACTTGGCTCACCGCCCGCGGCGCCACCGGCTGGTTGTCGTTGGAGATGGTCACCTCCACCCGACGGTTCTGCGCGCGGCCCGAGTTGCTGCTGTTGTCGGCCACCGGGTACTCCTTGCCGTACCCCTGGGCGACGATGCGCGCGGGATCCACGCCGGCACGCACCAGTGCCATGCGCACGGCGGCGGCGCGGCGCTCGGACAGGGTCTGGTTGTAGTTGGCCGAGCCGACACTGTCGGTGTAGCCCTCGACGATCACCTTGCGCTCAGGGTTCTCCTGGAGGAACTGGGCCAGCTTGGTGACGTTGGGGTAGGCGCTGCTCTTGAGCACGGCCTTGTTGAAGTCGAACAGCACGTCACCGAAGGTCACCAGGGTGCCACGGTCGGTCTGCTTGGCGTTCAGGCTGTCCTGCAGCTTCTTGATCTGCGCGTCGCGGGCGTCCAGCTTGGCCTGGGCGCGCTGGGCGGCGGCGTTCTTGAGTTCGGCCTCGGCGCCGCGCAGGGCGATGGTCTGCTTGGCCACTTCGACACGCTGGTTGGTCAGGTAGGCGAGCTGGTCGACTTTCTTCGAGTCTTCGCGCTCCATGTAGGCCTTGTCGGCCTTGTTCAACCAGTCCTGGGCGTCCTTGGTCTCGAGTGCGGCCACCTTGCTCGATTGCGGGTCGCTCTGCAGGGCGGAGAAGTTGGTGCGGGCCGACTCCAGGTTGGCGTTCGGGTCGTGGGAGCAGGCGGCGAGGCCCACGCTCAGGGCCAGCAGGGCGGGAATCATGACGTAGTTGCGCATAGTGTTCATCCTTTGATCGTTAACGAAGGCTCATGAGGCAGGGCAGGGCTCATTCGGCGCTGCGCAGGCCTTCCTCGCGTACATCGTTGATACCCTGGCGGGCATCCTGCACGGCCTTCTGGGCCTTGGCCGCCTGGGCCTTGCGCTCGGCGACGCGGGCGTCCCACTCAGCTTGTTCGGCCAGCAGCTTGGCCTGGTCGTACTGCTTGTCGTGCATGGCGATCTCGGCCTTCTTGAACTTGTCCTGGGCAGCCTTCATTTCCACTGCGGCGAACTCGGTGCCACCGGCACTGACCGCCGAGTTGACTGCCGATTGGGTCACGGCGTATTGCTCAGTCGGCGGTTTGCCCGCGCAGCCGGCCAGCACCAGGCTGCTGCCCAGGGCCAGCGCGGCCAGCTTGAGCCCGCGCAGGTGAGTGGAGGAAGGTTGTGCGATGCGGGTCTTCATGGTGGTCAACTCCATTGGGTCACTCCTGTTAAACGACGATGCCACGTGGTGGCTATCGCTGTTCCCCTGTGGCCAGCGTCGGGCGCAAAGGCCCGTGTTTACAGGGTTTTGCCGTGATGGCTATTGGCTGTGACCGAGGCGTTTTTTGAATAGTTCAGAAAAATTTGCACGCTAAAGGTATTTTTTTCTGACTAATCAGTCAGCGGAATTTCCATGGAACTTCCGCTGTGGATGACGGTATGCCGGGTCTTGCCCGGCACCCGGAAAGGCTCAGTGCGACTGCTCTTCCCGCACCCGGCCAAGGGCCTGCAGGTGGCGCCGGGAGAGGGCCAGGAAGCGCGGCGTCGGGCCGATGTCCTCGTACAGCGGGTCGCCTTCCTCGTCGGTGGCGATCACCTGCTGGCCCTTGATGTAGGGGAAGCTGGCCTCCAGTTCCTCGAGCGCCGCCGCCACCAGTTCGCCCAGCAGTTCCTCTGGGCTGCGCTTGGGGTACATGTCGATCAGCGCGGCCAGGCGCGCTTCGGCTTCCATGTCCAGGTGCAGGACATGGCCGGTGGGGCTCAGGCGGCCGGCGGCGTTCTGTTCCCAGTGCTGGGCGAGTTGGCGAATTTTCATGATGACCTCTGTCAAAGCCTGGTAATGGCATTGCTTCGGATGTCCTGTGTTCACTTTAGTTGCTCTGGCCGCTTCTGGCTTGCCAGGCGCAGGCACGAGTGGGCACTCTTGGGCGCATGCGGTTTCCTGGAGTGGAGAAGGCTGATGAGTGATATCGATCTGCGCTTGCGCGAGGATGTGCACCTTTTGGGAGAACTGCTGGGCGAGACCATCCGCCAGCAGCATGGCGAGGCGTTCCTGCAGAAGATCGAGGACATCCGCCACAGTGCCAAGGCCGACCGGCGCGGGCAGGGCGAGCGACTGAGCTCGACCCTGGGTGACCTGGCCGAGGAGGACCTGCTGCCGGTGGCGCGGGCGTTCAACCAGTTTCTCAACCTGGCCAACATCGCCGAGCAGTACCAGCTGATCCGGCGTCGCGACGCCGACCAGCCCGAGCCCTTCGAGGCGCGGGTGCTGCCGGAACTGCTGGCGCGGCTGAAGACGGCGGGCCACGGCAACGATGAGCTGGCCCGGCAACTGGCCAGGTTGAACATCGAGCTGGTGCTTACCGCCCATCCCACCGAGGTAGCCCGCCGCACCCTGATCCAGAAGTACGACGCCATCGCCGCGCAACTGGCCGCGCAGGACCACCGTGACCTCGTTCCCGGCGAGCGCCAGCAGGTGCGCGAACGCTTGCGCCGCCTGATCGCCGAAGCGTGGCACACCGAGGAGATCCGTCGCACCCGGCCGACCCCGGTGGATGAAGCCAAGTGGGGCTTCGCGGTCATTGAGCACTCGTTGTGGCAGGCGATCCCCAACCACCTGCGCAAGGTCGACGCGGCCTTGTTCGAGGCCACCGGGCTGCGCCTGCCGCTGGAGTCGGCGCCAGTGCGCTTCGCCTCCTGGATGGGCGGTGACCGCGACGGCAACCCCAATGTCACGGCGGCGGTCACCCGCGAAGTCCTGCTGCTGGCGCGCTGGATGGCCGCCGACCTGTTCTTGCGCGATATCGACGGCCTGGCCGCCGAACTGTCCATGCAGCAGGCCAGCGCCGCCCTGAAAGACAAGGTCGGCGACAGCGCCGAGCCTTATCGCGCCCTGCTCAAGCAACTGCGCGACCGCCTGCGCGCCACCCGCGCCTGGGCCCATGCCTCGCTGACGAGCACGCAGCCGGCCAGCGCCGCGGTGCTGGTGGACAATCGCGAGCTGATCGCGCCGCTGGAGCTGGCCTACCAGTCGCTGCATGAATGCGGCATGGGTGTGATCGCCGACGGCCCGTTGCTCGACTGCCTGCGTCGGGCGGTGACCTTCGGCCTGTTCCTGGTGCGCCTGGACGTGCGTCAGGATGCCGCCCGTCACCGTGACGCGCTGTCGGAAATCACCGACTACCTCGGCCTCGGTCGCTATGCCGAGTGGGACGAGGAGCGACGCATCACGTTCCTTCAGGCTGAGCTGAAAAACCGTCGCCCGCTGTTGCCGGCGCACTTCCAGCCCCAGGCCGAGACGGCCGAGGTGCTCGCCACCTGCCGCGAGATCGCCGCCGCGCCTGCGGCGTCGCTGGGGTCGTACGTGATCTCCATGGCCGGCGCGGCCTCCGATGTGCTGGCGGTGCAGTTGCTGCTGAAGGAGGCCGGGCTGACCCGGTCGATGCGCGTGGTGCCGCTGTTCGAGACCCTGGCTGACCTGGACAACGCGGGCCCGGTGATGGAGCGCCTGCTCGGTTTGCCGGGTTATCGCGCAGGCCTGCAGGGGCCACAGGAGGTGATGATCGGCTATTCCGACTCGGCCAAGGACGCCGGCACCACCGCGGCGGCCTGGGCCCAGTACCGCGCCCAGGAGAACCTGGTGCGCATCTGTCGCGAGCATCAGGTCGAGCTGCTGCTGTTCCATGGCCGGGGCGGCACGGTCGGGCGCGGTGGCGGTCCGGCCCACGCGGCGATCCTGTCGCAGCCACCGGGCTCGGTGGGCGGACGTTTCCGCACCACCGAGCAGGGCGAGATGATCCGCTTCAAGTTCGGCTTGCCTGGCATTGCCGAGCAGAACCTCAACCTCTACCTGGCCGCCGTGCTGGAGGCGACCCTGCTGCCGCCGCCACCGCCGGAGCCGGCCTGGCGCGCATTGATGGACCAGCTGGCCGCCGATGGCGTCAAGGCCTACCGCGGCGTGGTGCGCGAGAACCCGGACTTCGTCGAGTACTTCCGCCAGTCCACCCCCGAGCAGGAGCTCGGCCGTCTGCCGCTGGGCAGCCGGCCGGCCAAGCGCCGCGCCGGGGGCATCGAGAGCCTGCGGGCGATCCCGTGGATCTTCGGCTGGACCCAGACAAGGCTGATGCTGCCGGCCTGGCTGGGCTGGGAAACGGCGCTGAACAATGCCCTGGCACGCGGGCAGGGGGCGCTGCTGGCGCAGATGCGCGAGCAATGGCCGTTCTTCCGCACCCGCATCGACATGCTGGAGATGGTCCTGGCCAAGGCCGATGCACAAATCGCCGAGGCCTACGACGAACGTCTGGTGCAACCCGAACTGCTGCCGTTGGGCGCGCACCTGCGCGACCTATTGTCGCAGTCGTGCCAGGTGGTACTGGGCCTGACCGGGCAGCCGGTGCTACTGGCGCACAGCCCGGAAACCCTGGAATTCATCCGTCTGCGCAACACCTACCTGGACCCGCTGCACCGCCTGCAGGCCGAGTTGCTGGCACGCTCGCGCAGCCGTGAAGCCGCTCTGGACAGCCCGTTGGAGCAGGCCTTGCTGGTGACCGTGGCGGGGATCGCGGCAGGTTTGCGCAACACCGGCTGAGGTTGTTCGAGGCCGGTCGTGGTCATTAGCCGGGCTGGCCTCGACCCAACCCCCGATGGCCGGTTGCGCCGGGCGCAACCAGTGCCCCGGCCAGCGGCGGGCGGCCCGTTCCTGGCACTTTTGGACGCTTGTCGGGGGGGCGGGCGCTGTGTATCTTGAGCAGCCTTTTGACCGATTTTACGGTCTCGTCCGATTTTCCGGAGTTGGCCTTGTGCGCCGAATCCGTTGATTTGCAAAGAAAAATATGAGGAGCACAAGATGCGCGTAATTCTGCTGGGAGCTCCCGGGGCCGGTAAAGGTACTCAGGCAAAGTTCATCACCGAGAAGTTCGGTATTCCGCAGATCTCCACCGGTGACATGCTGCGTGCCGCCGTCAAGGCCGGCACCCCGCTGGGCCTGGAGCTGAAAAAGGTCATGGATGCCGGCCAGCTGGTCTCCGACGAGCTGATCATCAGCCTGGTCAAGGAGCGCATCGCTCAACCGGACTGCGCCAACGGCTGCCTGTTCGACGGCTTCCCGCGTACCATCCCGCAAGCTGAAGCCATGGTCGCTGCCGGTGTCGACATCGACGCCGTGGTCGAGATCGCCGTGGACGACGAAGAGATCGTCGGCCGCATGGCCGGTCGCCGCGTGCACCTGGCCTCGGGTCGCACCTACCACATCCAGTACAACCCGCCGAAGGTGGAAGGCAAGGATGACGTTACCGGCGAAGACCTGATCCAGCGCGACGACGACAAGGAAGAAACCGTGCGTCACCGCCTGTCGGTCTACCACAGCCAGACCAAGCCGCTGGTGGACTTCTACCAGAAGCTGTCGGCCGCCAACGCCGGCAAGCCGAAGTACAGCCACATCGAAGGTGTCGGCTCGGTCGAGTCGATCACCGCCAAGGTACTGGCAGCCCTGAGCTGATCCGTCGACCTTGTCCGACAACGGCCCGCTTGCGGGCCGTTGTCGTTTATACTGCCGCTCTTTTTCCCCTGTCGCCTGGATACCTCGTTCGATGACCACCTTGCTGGCCCTGGATACCGCCACCGAAGCCTGTTCCGTCGCCCTGCTGCACGACGGCAAGGTGACCAGCCACTACGAGGTGGCCCCACGCCTGCACGCGCAGAAGCTGTTGCCGATGATCAAGCAGCTGCTGGCCGACTCGGGTGTGGCGCTGAGCGCGCTGGACGCCATCGCCTTCGGTCGCGGCCCGGGCGCCTTCACCGGCGTGCGTATCGCCATCGGCGTGGTCCAGGGGCTGGCTTTTGCCCTCGAGCGTCCGGTGCTGCCGGTATCCAACCTGGCGGCCCTGGCCCAGGGCGCGCTGCGCGAGCGAGGCGTGCAGCAGGTGGCCGCGGCCATCGATGCGCGCATGGACGAGGTGTACTGGGGTTGCTACCGCGCCGAGCAGGGGGAGATGCGCCTGATCGGTCAGGAAATGGTCCTGCCACCCGAGCGGGTAGCGCTGCCGCAAGACTTGGATGGCGAGTGGTTCGGCGCCGGTACCGGCTGGGGCTACGCCGAGCGCCTGGCGGTGCAGGTCGCGGCGAGCGACGCCGTTGCCTTGCCCAGCGCCCTGGACATCCTTGCCCTGGCCGGCTTCGCCTGGGCCCGGGGCGAGGCGGTCGCCGCCGAGCAGGCGCAACCGGTCTACCTGCGCGATAATGTGGCTACGCCCAAGGCGCGTTGAATGCAGTTCGTCGGCTATCGCCGTTCACGATAAAACCTTTTGCGTGTTCTGTGGTCCAGTTATCAGTTCGGGCATTAGCGAAGGATTCCTGATGCTGCTAAATTGCCATCATTGATCCTGAGTGCCCCTGTCATGCGTATCGACGGCTTCTCCTCACAGAGCTACCCCATCAAGCGTACGCCTCGCAAGGCGCCAGCGCGTGACGAAGCCATCGACGAAGCCGATGCCGAGATCATCGAGGACATCGACGCACAGGTCAGCCGTGCCAGCCGTCGCGGCGAGAACCTGCCGGCCCGCCAGCAGGACCTGATCTACCCCCGCGCCCGCGACCGGCGTACCTCCACGGCCCTGGCCAGCTACCTGACCACTGCCGGCTTCACCGACTGGGAGATGGAAGTACTGGGGCTGGACCTGTACATTTGATGGATGACGCCATCACCCCGCCCTTATTTCCTCGGTTGCCCGTCCTGGGCTGAAAACGCCTGGCGCGAGTACCTGTACCCCGCCGACGCTCGCACCAGCGAATTCCTCGGGCTGTACAGCCAGGTATTCAACGCCGTCGAAGGCAACACCACGTTCTATGCCCGTCCCGCGCCAGCGACGGTCGAGCGTTGGGCGCAGATCATGCCGGCGGGGTTTCGCTTCACCGCCAAGTTTCCCGGGGATGTCAGCCACGCGGGCGACCTGCGCGAACAGCTCGACTCGGCGCTGGACTTCACCCGACTGATGGCCCCCTTGGGCGAGCGCGTGTCGCCTTACTGGCTGCAATTGCCGGCGATGTTCGGCCCGGCGCGCCTGGGCGAGCTTGCGCACTTTCTCGATGAGATCGGCGTGCCGGTGGCGGTGGAGGTGCGCAACGACGCATTCTTCGCCCGTGGCGAGGAGGAGCGCCAGCTCAACCGGCTGTTGCATGAGCGTAGTGTCGAACGCATCTGCCTGGATCCGCGTGCGCTGTTCAGCTGCGCTTCGCGCGAGCCCGGCGTGCTTCATGCCCAGGCCAAGAAGCCCAAGGTACCGCCGCGCCCGGCAGCCTTTACCCAACACCCGCAGGTGCGCTTCATCGGCCATCCCGAGCTCGAGGCCAATGAGCGCTTTCTCACGCCCTGGGTGGACAAGGTCGCCGCCTGGATTGAGGAGGGGCGCCGCCCCTACGTATTCCTGCACACCTCGGACAACCGCCTGGCTGCGGCACTGGCGCAGCGTTTTCACCAGCGCCTGATGACCCTGTTGCCAGGCTTGGCGGCGCTGCCTGAATTGCCGCGCGCCCCTGAGGTCGAACAACTGGGATTACTGTGATCTGACTGTCGGAGGTTGAACCATGGATGTGCAAACCCTGCGAGCCGAAGCCTTCAAGGCACTGCATGAGCGTGATGGCGCGTTCGTCATTCCCAACCCGTGGGATGGCGGCTCCGCACGGTTGCTGGCCAGCCTGGGTTTCGAAGCGCTGGCCACCACCAGTGCCGGGTTGGCGTTCAGCCTCGGACGGCCGGATGCCGAAGGCGCGCTGACGCTCGAGGAGACCCTCGACAATGCCCGCGCCATCGTCGATGCCACGCCGTTGCCGGTGGCGGCGGACCTGGAAAACGGCTTCGGCGATCTGCCGGAAGACTGCGCGCAGACCATCCTGCGCGCTGCCGAGGCGGGGCTGGTGGGTGGTTCGATCGAGGATGCCAGCGGTCGCAACGATGCGCCGATCTACGATTTCGAACACTCCGTGGCACGGGTGCGTGCCGCCGTTACGGCCGCCCGCAGCCTGGCCTTCCCCTTCACCCTCTGTGCCCGCGCCGAGAACCTGCTGCACGGGCGCCTCGACCTGGACGACACCATCCGCCGGTTGCAGGCCTATGCCGAGGCCGGAGCGGATGTGCTGTACGCGCCCGGTCTGCGCAGTGTCGATGAGATCCGCGCGGTGGTGCAGGCCGTGGCCCCCAGGCCTGTGAATGTGTTGATGGGCATGGCAGGCGTGCCCTTGAGTGTGAACCAGTTGCAGGACCTGGGGGTGAAGCGCATCAGTGTCGGCTCCTCGCTGGCGCGGGCGGCGTTGGGCGCTTTCCAGCGGGCTGCGCTGGAGATCCGCGAGCTGGGCACCTTCGGCTATGGCGAGCAGGCCCTGCCTTTTGCCCAGCTCAACGATCTGTTCCGTCGCTGAGGTCGCATGCGCAGAATGTTCACCCTGCTGGGCGGCCTGTTGCTGGTTGTGCTGCTCGCCTGGTTGTCGGGCTGGCGTCTACCGGATGCCTGGAACCCCTGGGCTGCCCTGGATGTGCGGCATCCTCCGAATCTGCTGACGCCCTACAAGCTGTCGCGCCTGCGCGACGATCCCGAGCTATGCCGCCAGGCGTTGCAGACCACCCCGCTGCGGTATCGACCGCAGAGTGACAGCCCGCCGCAGGCCGCTTGCCCGTTGCGCAACGTCTGGCGGGTTGAAGGTGGGCAGGCGCGCTTGAGCAGCAGTTTCCTCGCCAGTTGTCCTCTGGCGGTGGCCTATGCGCTGTTCGAAGTGCATGGATTGCAGCCGGCGGCGCAGCGGGTGTTCGGTCAGCCGGTGGTCCAGGTCGATCATCTGGGCAGTTTCGCCTGCCGCAATGTCTACCACCGCAAGCAAGGCCGGCTCAGCCAGCATGCCACGGCCAATGCGCTGGATATCAGCGGTTTTCGCCTGAAGGATGGCCAGCGCATCGTACTGGCTCAGGACTGGCGGGGAGAGGGCCTCAAGGCTGACTTCCTGCGGCAAGTTCAGGCGGCGGCCTGCGAGAGCTTCAGCACGGCTTTGGGGCCGAACTACAACGCCGCGCACCACAACCACTTTCACCTGGACATGGGTTTCTGGCAGATCTGCCGTTGAACTCAGGCGTGTACGCGCACGTTGTTCAGCACCACCGGGCGCGCCCAGTGGATATCGAACTCCAGGTCGTTCTGTTGCTTGGCCAGCGTCTGCTCGTCGAAGGGTTCGGGCGCAGGGTCGAGCAGGTTGGTCTCGAACTCGGCGATCGGCAGGAACAGCGGCCGTGGCGATGGGCCGGGGCCGGGCTCGGCGGTGGGGTGGCCCTGGCTCATGACCACAGGGCGCAGCCAGCTGTTGCTGATATCGAGCTGGCGCTGTTGCTCGATCAGTTCGACGGTGTCGAAGGGTTCGGGGGCGGGCGGCAGCAGCTTGGCTTCCAGTTCTGCCTTGGGCAGGAACAGCGGCTCAGGCGGAGCCACTTCGGTGTCGTGAACAGGCAGGGTGCGCTGGGCATCGATCAGGGCCAGGGCGCGGGCGCCGCCGACCGGTTCGCCGCTGTCCTGGTCGCACTGCATCAGCGCCTGGCTGAAGGTGTCGACTTCGCCTTGCGATTGCTCTGCCATGGCCTGGGCGAAGAAATCCTGCCACAGGTGGCTGACGCCACCCAGTGCCTGGGTATTCTGTCGACCGTAGTTGCCGACAGGCGACAAGTAGGTCAAGCCGATGGGAAGAGTGTCTGACATGGCAGTCGCGGACGTTGAGCTCTGGCAGAATAGCGGGATATTGCCTGTATCGGCTCTGGCCGGGGTTTCATTAATTTATTTCGAGTACGGGAACGGATGGTAGAGCAACAGCAGGGCGCAGGTATCAGGGTCGAGGCACTGGCCCCGCAGTTCCAGGCGCAGGCCGAGGCATGGGCCGAGCGGCTGGGCTTGCCGTTGGTCGATGAAACCGCGGAATTCGCCGTGCAGCTGGGGGGCGAGGGGCTGCAGATCCAGCAGCTCGGGCCGCAGGCGCCGGGGCCGGTGCGGGTGGATTTCGTCGAGGGGCAGGCGGCGCACCGGCGGTTGTATGGGGGTGGCAACGGGCAGATGATCGCCAAGGCCGTGGGCATCGCCCAGGGCGTGCGGCCGCAGGTGCTCGATGCCACGGCGGGGCTGGGCAAGGATGCGTTTGTGCTGGCCAGCCTGGGTTGCCAGATGACCCTGATCGAGCGTCAGCCGTTGATCGCTGCGCTGCTGGAGGATGGTCTGGCGCGGGCGCGTGGGGACGAGGAGATCGGACCGATCGTTGCGCGCATGCGGTTGCTGACGGGCAATGCCATCGAGCGGATGCGGGCTTGGGAGGGGGAGGCGCCGCAGGTGATCTACCTGGATCCGATGTTTCCGCATCGGGACAAGAGCGCGTTGGTGAAGAAAGAGATGCGGGTGTTTCGGCCTTTGGTTGGTGATGACCTGGATGCGCCGGCGTTGCTCGAGGCGGCTTTGGCGCTCGCCACGCATCGGGTGGTGGTCAAGCGGCCGCGCAAGGCGCCTGTCATCGAGGGGGCCAAGCCGAGTCATAGTCTGGAGGGGAAGTCGAGTCGGTACGATATATATCCCAAGAAGGCTTTGAAGGCTTGATTGTTGGTTAGTTGGTTGGGGTGTTTGTTTTTGAAGTTGTAGGCGCATTCATTTGCGATGTCGACGCTTATTCACCTTTCCGCCCTTACGGCGGGTTACTTTGGTCGTGGCCAAAGTAACCAAAGCCGTGGCGCTCCATTCATCCGGCCCTGCGCTTCGCTCCGGGTTCCCTCACTCCGGCCTTGCTCCCGGGAGGGCCGCGCTGCAGGGCCCATCCTGGGCCCCAGCGCTTGACGGGCATCCATGCCCGTCACCTCCCTTCGCAAGGCCTGCGTTCGGCCTCCTGAAGTCGCGAAGTTACGGGCGGCGCCTGAACTAGCGCAGCTGTCGCTAGTTGAAATTTAATTAATCTCTCGATCGCATCGCGGGGCAAGCCCGCTCCTACACGACAGTCGCCGTTATATATAACCCTGTAGGAGCGGGCTTGCCCCGCGAATGGGCCGGAACAGCCAATACATAATTAACTGTCAAACAAATAATTTCGCATTTCTTGCTCTTGCTTCTAAGCGCGCAATAGTCCAGGCGCCACCAATTGCGACTTCAGGAGGCCGAGCGGAGTTCTTGCGGAGGGAGGTGACGGCCATGGATGGCCGTCAAGCGCTGCGCCCCAGGATGGGGCGTTCAGCGCGGTCCTCCCGGGAGCAAGAACGGAGCGAGGGGACCCCGGAGCGCAGCGTAGGGGCCGGATGAACGGAGCGGAACGGTTTTGCCTACTTTTCCCTAGAGAAAAGTAGGTCGCCGTAAAGGCGAAAAGGTGACTAAATGTCGACATCGCCTACGAATGAGCATGCAAAAATCAAAACAATCACCCCCGAACCCGAATCCGAACCCGATCCCGATCTACCCCCGAAAAGCCCGAACAAAAACCCCAACAGCCTCCCGCACATGCGCCTCAGCCTCATCCCCACTCAGCGCCTGCGCACACCCCAGCAACAACCTATAATCCGGCGCCCCCTTGACCAGGCAGAAGAAATGCTCCGCCGCCCGCAACGGGTTGTCGATCCGCAGCAACCCCCGCTGGTCGACACAGTGCAGCAGCGCCGCCATCCCGGCCATCACCCGCTTCGGCCCCGCCTCGTAGAAGTACTGCCCAAACCCCGGATCCTGGCTCCCGAGGGCAAAGATCAGGCGACTCAGCTTGACCGCCTCGTCACTGCTGATCAGCGCCTGGAACCCACGGGCAATGTTCAGCAGCACATCCTCCACCGCCACCCCTTCCGGATACTCGAACATCAAGTCAGGCAACTGGTTCTGGCAGGTGGACATGACCGCCGCGCCAAACAGCGTCTGCTTGTCGGTGAAATGGCTGTAGACGGTGAGCTTTGAAACACCTGCCGCCGCAGCGACCGCATCCATGCTGGTGTTGGCATAGCCAAGGCTGAGGAACAGGTGCTTGGCGGCTTCGAGGATGGCCTCTCGTTTGGCAAGGTCCTTGGGCCGGCCTGGGCCGATGGGTGCGTCGTTGGACATGAGGGACCGCATTCAGTGTGAAAGGGGCACATCTTACCGGGTCGTGAAGCCGTCGGCTGCAGCATACGTCCCAACGCAAATATGAGTTTTCTCTGAAACGCCCGCTTCCCCGGCAAGGTTCGCTGACTTAATATACTCGCCAGTATAAATATTCGATGCACCCTCTGCCAAAGGTCATTCATCATGTTGCGTCGTGCGTTGTCCCTCGCCCTGCCGGCAGCCGCCGTGCTCCTGCTTTCCGCCTGCGGCCAGGAGGCCGCGCCACCTGCCGCGCCGCGGCCGGCGCTGGTGGTCCAGCCGCAACCCGCGCAGGCTTCGGCCGACAGCTATCCGGGCGAGGTGCGCGCGCGCTTCGAGCCTGAACTTGCGTTCCGCATCGGTGGCAAGGTCAGCAAGCGCCTGGTGGAGGAGGGGCAGCGGGTCAAGACCGAGCAGCCGCTGGCCGAACTCGATCCCCAGGACGTGCGCCTGCAACTGGAGGCCAACCGCGCCCAGCTGGCGGCGGCCGAGGCCAACCTGGCGCTGGTGCGCGCCGAGCGCGACCGCTACCAGAAACTGCTGGACCGGCAGATGGTCAGCCGCTCCCAGTTCGATAACGCCGAGAACCTCTACCGCGCCGGCCAGGCGCGCCTGAAACAGGCCAAGGCCGAGTTCGAGGTGGCCGGCAACCAGGCTGAGTACGCGGTGCTGCGCGCGCCCCAGGCCGGGGTGATCGCCAAGCGCCAGGTCGAGGTGGGCCAGGTGGTGGCCGCCGGGCAGACCGTGTTCACCCTCGCCGCCGACGGTGAGCGCGAAGTGGTCATCGGCCTGCCGGAGCAGCAGTTCGCCCGCTTCGCCGTCGGCCAGACGGTGAGCGTGGAGCTGTGGTCGCACCCGAACCGACGCTTCGAGGGCCGCATTCGCGAGCTTTCCCCGGCGGCGGACCCGCGTTCGCGGACCTTTGCCGCACGCATCGCCTTCACCTCCAACGACACGCCGGCCGAGCTCGGCCAGAGCGCCCGGGTGTTCATCGACCATGCCGAACGCTCGCCGCTGGCGGTGCCGCTCTCGGCGGTGACCGCCGAGGCCGGCCAGGCCTATGTCTGGAAGGTCGGCAAGCACAACCGCCTGGAGCGCGCGCAGGTGCGCCTTGGCGCCTATGGCGCCGACAGTGTGCCGGTGCTCGAAGGGCTGCAGGCCGGCGATTGGGTGGTCGCCGCGGGCGGCCATGTGCTGCGCGAGGGACAACAGGTGCGGCCTGTGGACCGCAGCAACCGTGAAGTGAACCTGGCGGCCAAGGAGTAAGTCCCGATGGGTTTCAACCTTTCCGCCTGGGCGCTGCGCAATCGCCAGATCGTGTTGTTCCTGATGATCCTGCTGGCGGCGATCGGCGCCATGTCCTACACCAAGCTGGGGCAGAGCGAGGATCCACCCTTTACCTTCAAGGCCATGGTCATCCGCACCCTGTGGCCCGGGGCGACCGCCGAGGAAGTGTCGCGCCAGGTCACCGAGCGCATCGAAAAGAAGCTGATGGAGACCGGCGAGTACGAGCGGATCGTCTCGTTCTCGCGGCCCGGTGAGTCCCAGGTCACCTTCATGGCCCGCGACGCGATGCATTCCAAGGACATCCCCGAGCTGTGGTACCAGATCCGCAAGAAGGTCGCGGACATCAAGCACACCCTGCCGCCCGAGGCGCAGGGGCCGTTCTTCAACGACGAGTTCGGCACCACCTTCGGCAACATCTATGCCCTGACCGGCGCCGGCTTCGACTATGCGGTGCTCAAGGACTACGCCGACCGTATCCAGATCCAGTTGCAACGGGTCAAGGACGTGGGCAAGGTCGAGCTGATCGGCCTGCAGGACGAGAAGGTCTGGATCGAGCTGTCCAACGTCAAACTGGCCACCCTGGGCATACCGCTGGCCGCCGTGCAGCAGGCGCTGCGCGAGCAGAACGCGTTGAGTACCGCAGGCTTCTTCGAGACGCCCAGCGAGCGCCTGCAACTGCGGGTCAGCGGGCGCTTCGACAGCGTCGAGCAGATTCGCCAGTTCCCCATCCGCGTAGGTGACCGCACCTTCCGTATCGGCGACGTCGCCGAGGTGCAGCGCGGTTTCAATGACCCGCCCGCGCCGCGCATGCGCTTCATGGGCGAGGATGCCATCGGCCTGGCGGTGTCGATGAAGGACGGCGGTGACATCCTGGTGCTTGGCAAGGCCCTGGAAGGCGAATTCGCCCGCCTGGCGCAAAACCTGCCGGCGGGCATGGAGCTGCGCAAGGTGTCCGACCAGCCGGCGGCGGTAAAGGCCGGGGTCGGCGAGTTCGTGCAGGTGCTGATCGAGGCCCTGGCGATCGTCCTGTTGGTGAGCTTCTTCTCCCTGGGCCTGCGCACCGGACTGGTGGTGGCGCTGGCGATCCCGCTGGTGCTGGCCATGACCTTTGCCGCCATGTACTACTTCGGCATCGGCCTGCACAAGATTTCCCTGGGGGCGCTGGTGCTGGCCCTGGGCCTGCTGGTGGACGACGCGATCATCGCGGTGGAGATGATGGCGATCAAGATGGAGCAGGGCTACGACCGGCTCAAGGCAGCGAGCTACGCCTGGACCAGCACGGCATTCCCGATGCTCACAGGTACCCTGATCACCGCCGCCGGTTTCCTGCCGATCGCCACGGCGGCTTCCGGCACGGGGGAGTACACCCGTTCGATCTTCCAGGTGGTGACCATCGCCCTGCTGACCTCATGGGTCGCCGCGGTGGTGTTCGTGCCCTACCTGGGTGAGCGCCTGCTGCCGGACCTGGCCAAGCTTCACGCGGCCCGCCATGGCGCCGACGGGCATGCCCCCGATCCGTACGCCACGCCGTTCTACCAGCGCGTCAGGCGGGTGGTGGAGTGGTGCGTGCGGCGGCGCAAGACGGTGATCGTCCTGACCATCGCCGCGTTCGTCGGCAGCATCCTGCTGTTCCGCTTCGTGCCGCAGCAGTTCTTCCCAGCCTCCGGCCGGCCGGAGCTGATGGTCGACCTGAAACTGGCCGAAGGTGCCTCGCTGAACAACACCTCCGAACGGGTCAAGCAGCTGGAGGCGCTGCTCAAGCAGCAGGATGGCATCGCCAACTACGTCGCCTACGTCGGCACCGGCTCGCCGCGCTTCTACCTGCCGCTGGACCAGCAACTGCCGGCGGCGAGCTTTGCCCAGTTCGTGGTGCTGGCCAAGTCGCTGGAGGACCGTGAGCGGCTGCGCAGCTGGCTGATCGGCACCCTCGACCAGCAGTTCCCCGACCTGCGCTCACGGGTCACGCGCCTGGAGAACGGCCCGCCCGTGGGCTATCCGGTGCAATTCCGCGTCACCGGCGAGCACATCGAGAAGGTCCGCGCCCTGGCCCGCGAGGTGGCGGGCAAGGTGCGCGAGAACCCGCATGTGGTCAACGTGCACCTGGACTGGGAGGAGCCGAGCAAGGCGGTGTATCTGGACATCGACCAGGACCGTGCCCGGGCGCTGGGGGTGAGCACTGCGCACCTGTCGAGCTTCCTGCAGAGCTCGCTGACCGGCAGCAGCGTCAGCCAGTACCGCGAGGACAACGAACTGATCGAGATCCTTTTGCGCGGCACCCCGGAGGAGCGGCGTGAACTGGGTAACCTCGGCAGCCTGGCGGTGCCCACCGACAACGGCCAGAGTGTGGCCCTGTCGCAGGTGGCGACCCTGGAGTATGGCTTCGAGGAAGGCATCATCTGGCACCGCAACCGCCTGCCCACCGTCACCGTGCGCGCCGACATCTACGACAAGGAGCAGCCGGCGACCCTGGTCAAGCAGATCCAGCCGACCCTGGCCCAGATCAAGAGTGAGCTGCCCGATGGCTACCTGCTTGAAGTGGGCGGCACGGTGGAAGACTCCGAGCGTGGCCAGCGCTCGGTGAACGCCGGCATGCCGCTGTTCATCGTGGTGGTGCTGAGCCTGCTGATGATCCAGCTGCGCAGTTTCTCGCGGATGTTCATGGTGTTCCTCACCGCGCCCCTCGGGCTGATCGGCGTGACCCTGTTCCTGCTGGTGTTCCGCCAGCCGTTCGGTTTCGTCGCCATGCTCGGGACCATCGCCCTGGCGGGGATGATCATGCGTAACTCGGTGATCCTGGTGGACCAGATCGAACAGGATATCGCTGCGGGGATGGCGCGTTGGCAGGCGATCATCGAGGCCACGGTGCGGCGCTTCCGGCCGATCGTGCTGACCGCATTGGCGGCGGTGCTGGCGATGATTCCGCTGTCGAGGAGCGTGTTCTACGGGCCGATGGCGGTGGCGATCATGGGTGGCTTGATCGTCGCCACGGTGTTGACCCTGCTGTTCCTGCCGGCGTTGTATGCGGCGTGGTTCAGGGTCAGGAAGGACTGAAAACCGCAGGGGAGGGCTGTGCCCTCCGTTCGCGGCACAAGGCCGCTCCTACAGGGATACGCAATCCACTGTAGGAGCGGCCTCGCCGAGGCGTCGGACCGGCCGGAAAGGGCTGCAAGGCAGCCCCCATGGCCCTCAAAGAGCGCCGAACACCTTCTTGGCCAGGCTGGTCGCGGCACCGGCCGGGTTCTGGCGAATGCTTTCTTCCTGCTTGGCGATCATCTCGAACAGCCCGTCCAGGGCTTTCTCGGTCACGTAGCTCTCGATGTTGGCGCTCTTGGCGTCGACCACGCCCAGGCCTGCGGCTTGCCCGGCGAAGTTGTTGTACTGCTGGGCCAGGCCGACCTTGTCGGTGGCCTGCTTGACGATCGGCAGGAACTTGGCGCGGATCTGCTCGCGGCTGCTCTTGTTCAGGTACTGGGTGGCCGAATCCTGGCCGCCGCTGAGGATGCCCTTGGCATCGGTCACGGTCATCTTCTTCACCGCGTCCACCAGGATCGCCTGGGCTTGTGGCACCGCAGCCTCGGCGGCCTTGTTCATGCTGGATTCCAGGGCTTCGACCTGTTCACCCTTGCCGAACATCTTCATGGCCTTGGCGGCCTTGCCGAGGTTGCCCGGCAGCTCGATGCGCACGTCGGGGTTGTTGCTGAAACCGCCGGGGGTGCTCAGTTGCTTGACGGCGATCTGCGCGCCTTGGGTGAGGGCGTCCTTCAGGCCGCCGGAGGCGTCGCTCTGGGACAGGTCGCCGAGCGACAGGGCCAGGGCGTTGGCCGACAGCAGCAGGCCGGCGCACAGGGTGGTGAAGCGCAGGGAGGAGCGGATCATGGGGATTTCCTTATGGGCAGAATGGTGCAGGTTCAGCGTATCGGGTAGACCGGGATCGGGCCAGTTCACTCAACCGCCACAGGTTCCGGTGTTTCATCGCGGTGCAAGGCTACCTGGCGAATCGACAGACGCAGCTCTGCCGACAGTACCCGCTTGGCCACGCCCTCGGCCAGCTCGGCAAGCTTGTCGTGGTAACCCAGCTTGCCGTTGTCGTCCGGCTGCAGCACGCCTTCGCGCACCAGGGTCTGGATGAAGTGGCGGAACAAGGTCTTGTCGAAGAACTCCGGGGCGTTCAGGCCATGCAGGATCGACAGGCGCTGGGCCATCATCACGCACAGCTCCTCCAGCTCTTCGGCGCTCAGTGTGTGCTGGCCGCTGTTGAGCAGCAACGAGGTGGCCATGTAGAAGCGCTGCAGGGTCTGGGTGATGGTGCGTGCCAGCAGGGTCAGCAGGACGAACTGCCGCGAGCTGGGAGCTGGACGCATGTAGATGTCCTGCTCCCTGCGCAGCAGCCCCTGCTCGACCAGCGCCGTCAGCCACTGGTCGATCACCTCGTCCAGTTGCTCGGGCGTCCAGCGCAGGAACAGCTCGGCCTGCAGGTACGGATACAGCGCCCGCACGTACTGGCCCAGCAATTCGCGGCTCATGCGCGAGCTGCTGAGGAAGAAGCTCGCCAGCAGCCCCGGCAGGGCGAAGATGTGCAGTACGTTGTTGCGGTAATAGGTCATCAGCACCGCATTGGCTTCGTCCAGGTAGAGGATGCGCCCCAGCGCGTCCTTCTGCTCGGCCAGCAGGTCCATGCCCAGCACGTGGTCGATCAGCGCCTTGCCGTCGCCATCGGGCAGCGTGGTATGCGGCGAGTAGGGCACCTGGCGCAGCAAGGCCAGGTACAGGTCGAGTACGCGGGTCAGGGCGCGTTCGTCCAGGGCCAGGCGGCTGGTCGACAGCAGAGCCAGGGCCACCAGGTTGACCGGGTTGATCGCCGCGGCTTCGTTCAGGTGACGGGCGACCGTCTCGCCCAGACGGGTGGTCGTGTCGTTGAGCCAGTCCGGGCGGAACTGCGGGCCGAGCGGCTGATCGCGCCAGCCGGGCTGCTGTTCGTCGAGGAAGCTGTTGAGGCGGATCGGCTCGCCGAAGTTGACGTAGACCTGGCCGAAGCGCTGCTTGAGCGCGCCGATGACCTTGAAGATGTCGAAGATCGATTCTTTCTTCTTGCTGGCGCCGCGCAGTTCGCCCAGGTAGGTGCGGCCTTCGAGCACCCGCTCGTAGCCGATGTACACCGGGACGAAGACGATCGGCGTGCGCGAGGAGCGCAGGAAGCTGCGCAGGGTGATCGCCAGCATGCCGGTGCGCGGCTGCAGCATGCGCCCAGTGCGCGAGCGGCCGCCCTCGACGAAGTACTCGACCGGGAAGCCCTTGGTGAACAGGGTGTGCAGGTACTCGTTGAACACGGCGGTGTACAGCGGGTTGCCCTTGAACGTGCGGCGCATGAAGAAGGCGCCGCCGCGGCGCAGCAGGCCGCCGATCACCGGCATGTTGAGGTTGATGCCGGCGGCGATGTGTGGCGGCGTCAGGCCGTTGCGGAACAGCAGGTAGGACAGCAACAGGTAGTCGATGTGGCTGCGGTGGCAGGGTACGTAGATCACCTCGTGGCCGGGGGCGATGCCCTGCACCTGCTCGATGTGGTTGACCTTGATGCCGTCGTAGATCTTGTTCCAGAACCAGCTGAGCACCACTTCGAGGAAGCGGATGGCGGTGTAGGTGTAGTCCGAGGCGATCTCGTTGCCATAGTGCAGCGCCTTGGCCTCGGCCTTGGCGTAGGGGATCTTCTCGCGATCGGCCTCGTCGCTGATGGCCTGGCGCACCAGCGGGTCGTGCACCAGGCCCTTGACCAGGTTGCGTCGGTGCGAGATGTCGGGGCCGATCACCGCGGTCTTCAGGTTGCGGAAATGCACGCGCATCATGCGCTGGGCCATGCGCACGGTGCGCTCATGCCCCTTGTTGTGCTGCACCAGCTCGCGCAGGTGGATCGGCGCGGAGAACTGCACGCGGGTCTTGCGCCCCAGGATCAGCACGCTGAGCAGGCGGCGCAGGCGGCCGGTGACGGCCCAGCTGTCGGCGAACAGCAGCTTCCACGGGCTCGACTCGCTGGCGGGGGTCTGGCCCCAGAAAACGCTGACCGGAATGATCTGCGCGTCTTCCTCGGCGTGCTGGCTGATCGCCGCGACCAGGCGCTCGAGCGTCGGTGGCGCGCCGCGTTTGTCCTGGCGGCCGAGCCAGTCAGGCTCGGGGGTCAGGTAGAAGAACGCCGCGGGCTCCTGCAGCGGGCCGACGGCCACCGGCAGCACCGGACGTGGCAGCCCCGCCTTGGTGCACTCGTGGTCGATCACGGCCAGATCGGTGAGCGACGGCGAGGAGAGGGCGTAGAACACCGGTCGGCTGCGGTCGAGCTTGAGCGTCAGCGAGGACTGGTTGATGGTTTCGGAGCGCACCCACAGGTAGAGAACGCGACGCAGGGCGCCGAAGATGAGGCGGCGCAGGGGGGAACGGGTCATGGGGTGGGGCCCTGGGTGAAAGTTTTCGTGTTTTACTGCCCGTTAGTCTGCCGTATCTGCGTAAGTTCAGCAAAATTCGGCCAAAAATGACCCTGTCATGAATTTTTTTTGTTCCCTGTCATATACTCGGCCTGCCGCTTGCAGGATATTCGTGCAAGCTGCGTCGGCGCGGACGGTGAACCCGCGCCAGCAAGGCGATCTTCAAAATAAAAATCCGGAGTAGTTCAGATGTCGTCTCGTGAGACTGGGAATGTGAAGTGGTTCAACGATGCCAAGGGTTATGGCTTCATTCAGCGCGAAGGTGGTGCGGACGTGTTCGTCCACTATCGGGCTATCCGCGGTGAGGGGCATCGCACCCTGGTCGAAGGGCAGCAGGTCGAGTACGCCCTCGTGCAAGGCCAGAAAGGCCTGCAGGCCGAGGACGTGGTAGGGCTCTGAGCCTCGCGGCTGTACGCTCAAGCTGCAAGTTGACCGTGGAACTTGCAGCCTGATGCGAACGCCTTCAGTTCGTGCGCCAGGTGATTTCCTGTTCACCGTCGGCGCTGATGCGGATCCAGCGATCGGCATCTTCTTCCCCGTCTTCCTCCGCCCAGCTGCCAGGCGCACAGCGCACTTCGACGTTGAGCGCGGCGAATGCCGCACGGGCGCAGGCGATGTCGTCGGCCCACGGGGTCTGGTCGCTTTCCAGGTACAGGCTGTTCCATTTCCCCACAGCTTTCGGTAACCAGGTGACCGGAATGTTACCGGCCATGCACTTGAAGGTCTGGCCTTTCTGCTTCCATTCGCTGCACGGGCCCAGGGCCAGGGCGAGCCAGTCGGCGATCTGCTTGTGATCGACGTCGTCGTCCTTGAGGTAGATCTCGATATCGGGTTGACGCATGGGGGGCTCCAGTGTGCTCAGTCTTGGCGCACGAAATAGTCATAACGCATGGAAACGGTGACCTCAAAGGGTTCGGGCTGGTCGATCACCCGTGCGCGCTTCTCGGCGCTGGCACGCCAGCCGTGCGGGGTCATGGCCAGCAGGTCGGCGCGGGCCTTGGCGTCGGCCAGGCTCAGGCGGAACTCGAGGATCTCGCCGTGGGCGTGGGCCATGCCCTCGGGGACCAGGGCCAGGTGCTTGTCGTCGGCGTACGGGCGCACTTCATCGTAGAGCACCTCGCGCATTTCCATCAGGTGGCCGCTGGTCGGTCCGACCCGCATCAGGCCGCCGCCGGGGGCGAGCAGGCGCCTGGCCTCCTGCCAGTCGAGCGGGCTGAACACGCTGGCGATGAAGCCGCAACTGGCATCGGCCATGGGCACGCGGGCCATGCTGGCGACCATCCAGGTCACCTCGGGGGCGCGGCGGCAGGCGCGCTTGACCGCCTCGCGGGAGATATCCAGGGCGTAGCCGTCGGCGGCCGGCAGGGCCTGGGCGATCTGCGCGGTGTAGTAGCCTTCGCCGCAGCCGATGTCCAGCCAGGCCTGTGGCTGGCGCTCGGCAGCCAGTTGTGCCAAGCGGTGCGCTACCGGGGCGTAGTGGCCGGCGTCGAGGAAATCGCGGCGGGCTTCGACCATGGCCTGGTTGTCGCCCGGATCGCGGCTGTTCTTGTGCTGCACCGGCAGCAGGTTCAGGTAGCCCTGGCGGGCGCGGTCGAAACGGTGGCCGGCGGGGCAGGCCACGCCATTGTCGAGTTGCGCCAGCGGCGCCTGGCAGAGAGGGCAGGCGAGCATCAGGCGAGCAACCGTACCAGGGTCTGGTAGTAGATCTCGGTCAGCAGGTCGAGGTCGCTGGCCAGGATGCGTTCGTCCACCTGGTGGATGGTGGCGTTGACCGGGCCGAGCTCGACCACCTGGGTGCCCATGGTGGCGATGAAGCGGCCGTCGGAGGTACCGCCGCTGGTCGATGGGCGGGTTTCGCGACCGGTGACCGCCTTGATGCTCGACGACACCGCATCGAGCAGGTCGCCCGGCTCGGTGAGGAACGGCAGGCCCGACAGCGCCCAGTCGATGTTCCATTCCAGCTGATGCTTGTCGAGGATTGCCGCGACGCGCTGCTGCAGGCCTTCGACCGTCGATTCGGTGGAGAAGCGGAAGTTGAACAGCGCGGTCAGCTCGCCCGGGACCACGTTGGTGGCGCCGGTACCGGAGTTGAGGTTGGAGATCTGGAAGCTGGTCGGTGGGAAGAACGCGTTGCCTTCGTCCCAGTGCTCGGCGGCAAGTTCCGCCAGGGCCGGCGCGGCCAGGTGGATCGGGTTGCGCGCCAGGTGTGGGTAGGCCACGTGGCCCTGCTTGCCGCGCACGGTCAGCTTGGCGCCAAGTGAGCCGCGACGGCCGTTCTTGACCACGTCACCGAGCAGGGTGGTGCTGGACGGTTCGCCGACGATGCACCAGTCCAGGCGTTCGTTGCGTGCCTTGAGGCGCTCGACCACGGCCTTGGTGCCATGGTGGGCCGGGCCTTCCTCGTCGCTGGTGATCAGGAAGGCGACCTTGCCGCGGTGGTTCGGGTAATCGTGCACGAAGCGCTCGCTGGCTACCACCATGGATGCCAGGCTGCCCTTCATGTCGGCGGCGCCACGGCCGCAGAGCATGCCGTCGGCATCGATCAGCGCCTCGAACGGTTCATGCTGCCACTGTTGCACCGGGCCGGTGGGGACCACGTCGGTGTGGCCGGCGAAGCACAGCACCGGGCCGTCCTGGGTGCCATGGCTGGCCCAGAAGTTGTCGACGTCCTCGATGCGCATCGGCTCGAGCTGGAAGCCGACGGCGCCCAGGCGGTTCATCATCTGGGTCTGGCAATCGGCATCGACCGGGGTGACCGAGGGGCGACGGATCAGGTCGCAGGCCAGTTGCAGGGTAGGCGAGAGCTCGGCTGGGGCCGTCATTGAAGGACTCCGGGGCAAGGCAAGGCGGGGAAACTGAGGGGCGTTATCTTATATCAAACCATGGTGGAATGGGGCCGCGTTACGGCCCTTTCGCGGCACAAGGCCGCTCCTACAAAGACCGCGCTGCCTGTGTAGGAGCGGCCTTGTGCCGCGAAAGGGGCGCAACGCGCCCCCGGCGATCTCAAGCCTGTTGTGGCTCTGCAACCTTCTCGGCGGGCTTGGGCAACGACGACAGCAACGCCATCACCAGCGCCGCCAGGTACGGCAACGACTGCACCAGCAACATCGCCACCCAGAAGCGCATGTCCGAACTCGGCAGCCCCTGCACCAGGTAGATCCCCAGCGCCGCGCCCCACAGCAGCAACATGATGAACAGCTCTTCGCGGGCTTCGGAGATCGCCACCAGCACACCGTGGCTGTCGGCATTCTTCGGTGTGCGGAAAAACGGCATGCTGCTGGTGAAGAAACCGTACAGCACCGCCTTGGCAATGGTGTGCGACAGCGCCAGCCCCGCCAGCGCTGCAGCGAAGGCATCTTTCATGTTGACCCCCACCGCGCGGCGGTAGAGGAAGACGATCTTGCCGACCTTGAAGAAGAACAGCGCCAGCGGCGGAATGGCGAACATCATCAGCGGCGGGTCGACCCGGTGCGGCACGATGATCATCGCCGCCGACCACAGCAGCGCGCCGACGGTGAAGAAGATGTTCATGCCGTCGGCGATCCATGGCAGCCAGCCGGCCAGGAAGTGGTAGCGCTGGCCGCGGGTCAGCTCGCTGCCCTTGCCGCGCAGCAGGGCGCCGGCGTGGTGCTTGATAATCTGGATGGCGCCATAGGCCCAGCGGAAACGCTGTTTCTTGAAGTCGATGAAGGTGTCGGGCATCAGGCCCTTGCCGTAGCTGTTATGGGCATAGGCTGCCGACAGACCCTTCTCGAACACGCGCAGGCCAAGCTCGGCATCCTCGCAGATGCACCACTCGGCCCAGCCCAGCTCCTCGAGCACGCTGCGCCTGGTCATGGTCATGGTGCCGTGCTGGATGATCGCGTCACGGTCGTTGCGGGTGACCATGCCGATATGGAAGAAGCCCTTGTATTCGCTGTAGCACAGCTTCTTGAAAGCGCTCTCGTGCTGGTCGCGGTAGTCCTGGGGCGATTGCACCACGGCGATCTTCGGGTCGGCAAAGTGCGGCACCATGTGCTTGAGCCAGTTGCGATCGACACAGTAGTCCGAGTCGATCACCGCGATCACCTCGGCGTCCTTGGCCGTGTGCGGGATCAGGTAGTTCAGCGCGCCACCCTTGAAACCGGCCAGCGGCGCGACGTGGAAGAACCTGAAGCGCTCGCCGAGCTTTTCGCAGTGGGCCTTGAGCGGCTCCCACACGGCCGGGTCCTTGGTGTTGTTATCGATCACCAGCACTTCGTAGTCCGGGTAGTCCAGCGCGGCGAGGGCGTCGAGGGTCTGCTTCACCATCTCCGGCGGTTCGTTGTAGCACGGCACGTGCACCGAGACCTTGGGCCGGTAGGCGCTGTCGCCCTGCACGGGCAGGAACTCCCGCCGTCGCTTGTGAATCCACACCGCCTCGGCCAGTTCATGGGCCTCGGTCAGCAGCACGATGAACACCCCGAGGGCGCCCAGCGCCAGCAGCACGCCCACGGTGAGGCTGAACCAGGTGCTGTACTGCTGGCTGTAGTCATAGGCGATCCACACCAGCACCGACCCGCACAGGAAGGTGATGAAGGTGAGGAAGGTGCGCCCGCGCTGGCGCAGGGCCGAGCCGTCGATCAACAGGATGGCCAGGGCGATCATCGCCAGCACCACCGAGGCCACGGCCAGGGCGCGCCATTGCGGGATCGCCACGATCGGGCCCTCGAAGTTGAATTTCTGCTGGCGCTCGGCGTTGTACACGCCCCAGTAGGCGCCCACCGAGCCTTCGTCGCTGGCCTTCCACGGCTGATCGTAGGCTTCGATGACGAAATAGTTGTAGCCGCGGCGGTTGAGGGTGTTGACCAGGGTGCGCAGGTAGATGGCCTGGTCGGCCTGGGTGGCGTCGGCGCCGCCGCGCATGCGGCCGTTGCTTGGCCAGCCGACCTCGGACAACAGCAGCGGCTTGCGCGGGAACTGCTTGCGCAGCTCGCGGGCACGGTCGAGGACGAACTGCACCGAGTCCTTCATGGGCACGAACTCCCAGTAGGGCAGGATGTGCGCGGCGACCAGGTCGACGTGTTTCGCCAGTTCCGGGTGCTCCTTCCAGATGTGCCACTGCTCACTGGTGGTCACCGGCACCTTGACCGCGGCGCGGACCCGGTCCAGGTATCCGATCAGTTGCTCGGCGGTGACTTCCTCGCGGAACAATGCTTCGTTGCCGACCACTACCCGCACCACGCTGCGCGAGGTGTTGGCCAGGCCGATGGCCTTTTCGATCTCCCGCTCATTGCGTTCCTGATCGTTGCTGATCCAGATCCCCAGGGTGACACGCAGGCCAAGCTCTTCGGCCAGGCGCGGCACCTCGGCCTGGGTACCCTCGACGGTGTAGATACGGATGTTGTCGGTCAGCTTGTTCAGTTGCTCGAGGTCCTGGCGGATCTCGTCCTCGCTGGGGTATTGGCCCTTCTGTGGGCTCTGGCCGAGACGGAACGGCGAGTAGGAGAAACCGGAAATCTGTTCCGGCCAGGCGGGGGCGGATACCGGGCGGTTGATCAAGGCCCAGAACCCGGTGAACAGCGCGGCGATGGCCAGGACCACCACCAGGTTGAGACCGAATTTACGTGATGACATAGGTGTTCGAGGTTCCGAAGAGGGGAGCGAGGCGTCGCCGCTGGGGCGTGGGTCCTACGGATTCCGGGGAAGGTAATCCGTTGGATTGTCGACAGAGGATGTAGTTCTCAGTCCGCCTGGCTGTCGTCCAGATATAGTTGCTTGATAGGACATTAAAGCAGGCATGGCAGGATTTTTTCCAATCCGTGGCCGCTCTGGCACGCCCAGGTGGCGTGATCGGGCCGTGCGCTATGCCCGCGAGCCCATGGCTTGGCCTATAATGCGCGCCGGTTTTTTCGGGGTATCAGCATGAGCACAGAAGATCCACGCTTCGCCGGCGTCGCCCGGCTCTACGGCGACGACGGCTTGCAGCGCCTGAGTCAGGCCCATGTGGCCATCGTCGGCATTGGCGGGGTTGGCTCGTGGGCGGCCGAGGCCCTGGCCCGCAGCGGCGTGGGCGAGATCAGCCTGTTCGACCTGGACGATGTCTGCGTGAGCAACACCAACCGTCAGGCCCATGCCCTCGAAGGCCAGGTCGGCCGAGCCAAGGTCGAGGTGATGGCCGAGCGCCTGCGGGCGATCAACCCAGCCTGCACGGTGCATGCGGTGGCCGATTTCGTCACCCGCGAGACCATGGCCGAGTACATCACCGAGCAGATGGACTGCGTGATCGACTGCATCGACAGCGTGATGGCCAAGGCGGCGCTGATCGCCTGGTGTCGCCGTCGCAAGATCGCCATCGTCACCACCGGTGGTGCCGGCGGGCAGATCGACCCGACCCAGATCCAGCTTGGCGACCTCAACAAGACCTTCAACGACCCGTTGGCTTCACGGGTGCGCTCGACCCTGCGGCGTGACTACAACTTCTCGCGCAACACCAGCCGCAACTATGGCGTGCCATGCGTGTTCTCCAGCGAACAACTGCGCTACCCCAAGGGGGATGGCAGCGTGTGCCTGCAGAAGAGCTTTGTCGGTGAAGGCGTGCGCCTGGACTGCGCCGGTGGATTCGGTGCGGTGATGATGGTGACCGCGACCTTCGGCATGGTCGCGGCGAGCAAGGCCGTGGAAAAACTGGTAGCCGGCGCGCGGCGGCCTTCTGAGCGGGGCAAGGCCGAATAGGTTATCGCGGGGCAAGCCCGCTCCCACGAGTACGGAACAGTCGGATGTACGCGTGGGAGCGGGCTTGCCCCGCGATGAATCCAGCAGTGATTCAGGCCTGGGTAGCGAGTTCGGTCATTTTCAGCAACACCGCATGCAGCCCGTTGCTACGCGACGGCGACAACTGCCGCTCCAGCCCCAGCTGGGTAAACCAGGCGCTCAGGTCGAGCGCTGCCAATCGATCGCTGGCCAAGCCCTGCACCCGCACCAGCAGCAGCGCCAGTAAACCGCGCAACAGCCGTGCATCACTAGCGGCTTTGAAATGCCACTGACCATTTTCCTGTTGGGCCACCAGCCATACCAGGCTTTCGCAACCGTGCACGCGGTTGTCCTCGGTCTTCTCCGCATCCGTCAAAGGCTCAAGGCGATCCCCCCACTGCATCAGCAACCGCGCCCGCTGCTCCCACCCGCGCGCCTGCTCGAAACTCTCCAGCGCCTGGCTGGCCTCGGCCGACAGGCTCATCGCAGCAGCTCCAGGCCCTGGTCGAGCGCCTCGAAGAAACGTTGCAGGTCGTCGCTGTCGGAATAGAGCCCCAACGACACGCGTATCGCGCCGTCCAGGCCCAGGTGCCTGAGCAGCGGCATGGCGCAATGATGCCCGGCGCGCACGGCGATGCCCTGTTCGGTCAGCAGGTGGGCAATATCGGCGTTGTGCACCCCATCGATGACGAAACTGGCCAGCGCCACCTGGGGCGCGCCGAGCAGACGAACCCCCTCGCGATCAGCCAGACCGCGTACCAGATGCTGGTGCAGGGTGGCCTCATGGGCAACCACCGCGTTGGCATCGAGGCTGGCCAGATAATCCAGGGTGGCGCCCAGTCCGATGACACCCGCGATCGGCGGCGTGCCGGCTTCGAAGCCCAGCGGTGCCGGGCGGAAGCTGGCCTCCTGGTAGTCCGCCAACTGCACCATCTCGCCGCCGTACTGCCAGTGGCGCAGCAGTGCCAGCGCCTGCTGGCGGCCGTACAGCACGCCCACGCCATCCGGGCCGTAGAGCTTGTGGCTGGAAAACACATAGAAGTCGCAGTCCAGTTGCTGCACGTCGTGGCGACCATGGACCACGCCTTGCGCGCCATCGACCACGCTCAGCGCGCCTTGGGCTCGGGCATGGGCCAGCAACGGTGCCAGCGGCTGCCAGGTTCCCAGCACATTGGACAACTGGCTGATCGCCAGCAAGCGGGTGCGCGGGCCGATCAGTTGCAGGGCCTGTTCCAGGTCGACATGCCCCAGGTCGTTCACCGGCAGGATCACCAGGCGCAGTTGACGTCGATGCGCCAGTTGTTGCCAGGGCAGCAGGTTGGCGTGGTGTTCCAGGGCGCTGACGGCGATTTCGTCACCGGCCTCGAAGCGGTGCTCCAGGCCATAGGCCAGAAGGTTCAGGGCCGAGGTGGCGCCGTGGGTGAAAACGATCTGCCGCGAGTCGGCGGCATTGAGCCAGGCGGCGACCTTGTCGCGGGTACCCTCGAAGGCCTGGGTGGCCAGGGCGCCGGGCAGGTGCTGGGCGCGGTGCACGTTGGCGGCGCCATGGCCATAGTAATGGCTCAGGGCATCCAGCAAGGCCTGGGGCTTCTGGGTGGTGGCGGCGCTGTCCAGGTAGGTCTGGTGCTGCCGTTGCAGGGCGGCGATGGCGGGGAAATCGGCGCGCCAGGGAGAGGGCTGGAACATGTTAGCGGGGCCTGGAATAAAAATCGGGTCTGCCCACAAGCAAAGCCTGTGAGCAGACCCGATCTTATCACTTCAAACCCGGGCAGGTTCTCAGTTGTGCGCGTGCAGCGCCTCGTTCAGCTCGATGGCCGACTTATGGGTCTTGCACTCCACCGCGCCATTGAGCGAGTTGCGACGGAACAGCAGGTCGGTCTGGCCGGCCAGGTCGCGGGCCTTGACCACCTTGACCAGCTGGTTGTTCTCGTCCAGCAGGTTCACCTTGGTGCCGGCGGTGATGTACAGGCCGGCCTCGACGGTGTTGCGGTCGCCCAGCGGGATGCCGATGCCGGCGTTGGCGCCGATCAGGCAGCCTTCGCCGACCTTGATGACGATGTTGCCGCCACCGGACAGGGTGCCCATGGTCGAGCAGCCGCCGCCCAGGTCCGAGCCCTTGCCGACGAACACGCCGGCGGAGACGCGGCCTTCGATCATGCCCGGGCCTTCGGTGCCGGCGTTAAAGTTGACGAAGCCTTCGTGCATGATGGTGGTGCCTTCGCCGATGTAGGCGCCCAGGCGCACACGGGCGGTGTCGGCGATGCGCACGCCGGCCGGCACGACGTAGTCGGTCATCTTCGGGAACTTGTCCACCGAGAACACTTCCAGCAGTTCGCCTTTCAGGCGCGCTTCCAGTTGCAGCTCGGCCAGCTCGGCCAGGTCGACCGCGCCCTGGTTGGTCCAGGCGACGTTCGGCAGCAGCGGGAAGATGCCGGCCAGCGATACGCCGTGCGGCTTGACCAGGCGGTGCGACAGCAGGTGCAGCTTGAGGTAGGCCTCGGGGGTGGAGGTCAGCGCGCCGTCTTCGGCCAGCAGGGTGGCTACCAGCGGCTTGTGGCTCTCGGCCAGGCGGGTCAGCAGCGCGGCCTGGGCGGCATCGACGCCCTTGAGCGCGTCGGCCAGCTGGGCGGCCTGGGCGGTGGTGAAGGCGATGGCCTGGTTGCCCCCTTCATAGCCCAGTACCGGTGCAACGGCCGCGACCAGTTCGGCGCAGGGCTTGAGCACAGGCTGTGCGTAGAAGACTTCCAGCCAGGCGCCCTGGCGGTTCTGGGTGCCGACACCGAAGGCCAGGCTGAACAGCGATTGAGACATGCGATTACCTCGTACGAAATTGGGATGGAGCGTAATGCGGGATCAGGTCAGCGCCGCGGCGTACAGGTCGGGCTTGAAGCCGACCAGCGTGCGCTCGCCGAGGTCGAGCACCGGGCGCTTGATCATCGACGGTTGGGCGAGCATCAATTCGACGGCCTTGGCCTGGTCGAGATCGGCCTTGCTGGCGTCATCGAGCTTGCGGAAGGTGGTCCCGGCGCGGTTCAGCACGACTTCCCAGCCGTGCTCGTCGCACCAGCGGTTCAGGCTGTCGCGGTCGATGCCCTGGGTCTTGTAGTCGTGAAAGTCGAAGCCGATGGCCTTGTCTTCAAGCCAGGTGCGGGCCTTTTTCATGGTGTCGCAGGCTTTGATGCCGTAGAGAGTGTAAGCCATTGAATGCCTGGGGCAGCCTGGTCGGGCCGGGCGTCCCCGATGCTCCTTGAAGATTGGGTGGGCCGATTATGCGGCATCGATGGGGCTGGCGCCACGGCTGCGGGCTGGAAGGCCACGCCGATGTGTTTCACCGCTTCTCGCGTAGCATTGTGTTACATATTCACGGCCAGGCTGCGACTATCGTGCAGCGGTCCACGATAGCGCGTCCCCGCTAACATATTGTTTCAATGGCGATGTTTCGCCTCGCTGTGGTTTCTCCGATCAAACAGGAAGCTTGCCGATGCAGTCAGCCTATACCGTCCTTATCCTGCTGATGCTGGTGAGCGTGTCAAAACTGGTCGGGCGTGTGCTGCCGCTGCCCTTGCCGCTGGTGCAGATCGGCGCCGGCGCCTTGCTGGCCTGGCCGACCCTGGGGCTGCACGTGGCGCTGGACCCTGAGCTGTTCCTGTTCCTGTTCCTGCCGCCGCTGCTGTTCGCCGACGGCTGGCGCATGCCCAAGCGCGAACTGTGGCGCATCCGCGGACCGGTGGTGGCGCTGGCGGTGGGGCTGGTGCTGTTCACCGTGGTCGGGGCCGGCTACTTCATCCACTGGTTGCTGCCGAGCATTCCGCTGGCGGTGGCCTTCGCCCTGGCGGCGGTACTGTCGCCCACCGACGCCGTGGCCGTGTCGGCCATCGCCCAGGACCGTCTGCCGACACCGCTGATGCACATGCTCCAGGGCGAGGCGCTGATGAACGACGCCTCGGGCCTGGTGACCTTCAAGTTCGCCCTGGTGGCGGCGATCACCGGGGTATTCTCGTTGACCGAGGCCAGCCTGACTTTCGTCCTGGTCGCCCTTGGTGGCCTGGCGGTGGGGGTGGCGTTGAGCTGGCTGGTCGGGCGCCTGCGCATGTGGATGATCACCCGTGGCTGGGACGACCCGGCCACCCACGTGGTGTTCATGCTGCTGCTGCCCTTTGCCGCCTACGTGCTCGCTGAGCGCCTCGGCGTGTCCGGCATTCTCTCGGCGGTGGCCGCCGGGATGATGCAGAGCTGGCTGGACCTGCTGCCCCGGCAGACCAGCACCCGCCTGCTCAACCGCAGTGTCTGGTCGCTGCTGGAGTTCGCCTTCAACGGGCTGATCTTCCTGCTGCTGGGCCTGCAACTGCCGGACATCATCAAGGCGGTGGTGAGCGACGAGGCTGCCGTGTGGTCGACCCTGGCCTGGCGCTGCCTGGATGTAGTGGCAATCTTCGCCACGCTGGTGCTGTTGCGGTTCATCTGGGTGCAGAGCATCTGGCGAGCTATCGGCGTGGTTAGACGCTGGCGTGGCAAGCCCGCGCTGGTGCTGATGCCGACTGCGCGCTCGTGCTGGTTGCTGACCCTGGGCGGCGTACGCGGCGCGGTGACCCTGGCGGGCGTGATGTCGGTGCCGCTGCTGATCGGCGCGGGCAAGGCGTTCCCCGAGCGCGACCTGCTCATCTTCATCGCCGCCGGGGTGATACTGCTGTCGCTGGTCAGCGCCTGCATTGCCTTGCCGATCCTGCTGCGCGGCGTGACCAAGAGCCCGGACGAGCGCTTGCACCAGGAAGTGCAGGAGGCCTGGCGACGCACGGCAGAGGCGGCGATCCATGCGCTCGAGGCCGAGGAGGTGATCGATGCCAACGCGCCGCAGGATGCCGCCCAGGCGACTCTGGCCACCGAGCTCAAGGCGCGGCTGATGGCCGAGTACCGCGATGAGCTGGACAGCTACAACGACAGCGCCGAGGCCAGGGCGCTGGCCGAGCAGATGGATCAGCTGGAGCGTCGTTTGCGCCTGCACGCCCTGCGTGCGCAACGGCTGGAACTGTACGAGCTGCATCGCCAACACTTGGTGGGGGACGAAGTGGTGCGCCAGGTGCTGGGCGAGCTGGACCTGAGCGAGGCCAATCTCGGGCAGGTCCGCTAGTTACTTGCACGAAGCCGGATAGACCAGGTGCATGAAGCGCTTGTCCTTCTTGCTTATTTTCAGGTTATGGCTGCGCTTGAAGCCATGGTGCGTGAGCTTCTGCCTGATGCGGTAATGCATGATCGACTGGCTGTCATAGGGCAGGATGAGCAGGTCGCCGTTGTCGGGCAGTGGCAGGAACTGAGTGGCGAGGTCCTCTTCGATCAGCTCGTCGAGGTCATCCGGGTTGTTGGCCTCGTCGACCAGGAGCACGGCCAGCAACTGGCGCAACGCGTCCAGGTCCCAGGGGATGTTGGCTTGTGGGTGCTGGTGCTCGTGCTCCATGCCCAATGCGTGCCCGAACTCATGCAATACGTACGACTCGAACAACGGGTCCGACAGCTTGACCCCCAATGCCATGGTGGCGCCGTCCACTTCCAGGGCCTGGTTGCCCAGGAAACTGAAATTCACGCCTTCCTGCACATCGGTCTGGATGCGGATCTCGGCTTCGTTGACGTTGTTGTCGAGGAGTTCGAATGTCAGGTTGGCGTATTTCAGCCATTGGCACGCGGTGTCGAAGATCGCTTTCTTGAGCCACGGGCAGGGCGTACCGATGAACGAGATCCTCAGCGTCTGGCCTGGGCGCCAGAACACGGAATGATCGGCCACCGAGCGCTTCTTGCGCGGCTTCATCGCTTGGGGCAGTTGCAGCTTCTGGCGTAGGCGGTAGGTCGCGTTTGCCACGAGAACATCGGACATCGTTGTGCACCTTCAGGGGTTGGGAGGTGCCAACTATCGGTCGCCAGCGTTCTGCACCGACGGTACTTAATGCTTGCCTCGATTGAGATTGCGCCCCCCCTGTGAGGAGGGGCGCCTGCCATCAGCGGCCCAGGAACGCGCGAATCCGCTCGGCCGCCTCGATGCACTCGGCCAGCGGCGCGACCAGCGCCATGCGCACGCGCCCAGCGCCCGGATTGACCCCGTCCACTTCGCGGGAGAGGTACGAACCCGGCACCACGGTCACATGCTCGGCCTCGAACAGGTCGCGGGTGAAGTCGGCGTCGCTGCCTGGCACCTTGGCCCACAGGTAGAAGCTGCCGTCCGGGCGTTGCACATCGAGCACTGGCTGCAGGATGTCGAGCACGGCATCGTACTTGGCGCGGTACTGGTCGCGGTTGTCGCGCACATGGGCCTCGTCCTGCCAGGCGGCGATGCTGGCCAGCTGGGTCTGCACCGGCATGGCGCAACCATGGTAGGTGCGGTACAGCAGGAACGGCTTGATGATCGCGGCGTCGCCCGCGACGAAGCCCGAACGCAGCCCCGGCAGGTTGGAGCGCTTGGACAGGCTGTGGAACACCACGCAGCGCTTGAAGTCATGACGGCCCAGCTGCGCGCAGGCGCTGAGCAGGCCCGGTGGTGGCGCGTCCTCGTCGAAGTACAGCTCGCTGTAGCACTCATCGGCGGCGATCACGAAGTCGTGCTCGTCGGCCAGGGCGATCAGCTTTTTCAGGGTGTCCATCGGCACCAGGGCGCCGGTGGGGTTGCCCGGGGAGCACAGGAACAGGATCTGGCAACGTTTCCAGACTTCGGCCGGCACGGCGTCGAAGTCGGGGTTGAAGCCATTGTCTTCCAGGCAGGGCAGGTAGTGCGGGGTGGCGCCCGCCAGCAGGGCCGCGCCTTCGTAGATCTGGTAGAACGGGTTGGGGCTGACCACCAGGCCATCTGCCGAGCGATCGACCACGGCCTGGGTGAAGGCGAACAGCGCCTCGCGGGTGCCGTTGACCGGCAGGATATGGCGGTCGGCGTCCAGCCAGCCGGCCGGCACGCTGAAGCGCCGTTCGCACCACTGGCCGATGGCCTGGCGCAGGGCCGGCAGGCCCAGGGTGCTGGGGTAAACCGCCAGCTTGTCGAGGTTGTCAGCCATGGCCTTGGCGACGAAGGCCGGCGATTCGTGCTTCGGCTCGCCGATCGACAGGGCGATCGGGCGTTTGTCCGCCGCCGGCTTCACGCTCCCCAGCAGGGCACGCAGTTTCTCGAACGGGTAGGGCTGGAGCTGGGTCAGTGCTGGGTTCATTGGCGCAAGGTCTCGTTATCGTCAAAAGGTCATGCGGGTGGGGCTGGCATCGCTGGCCTGGCCGGCCTGCAACTGCTGGACGATGGCCTCCTGCAGGCGGCTGCACAGCTGCGGGTCGGACAGCGGCTGGTTGTCGGCGTCGGTGATGAAGAACACGTCCTCCACGCGCTCGCCGAGAGTGGCGATCTTGGCGTTCTGCAGCGAGATGTCGAACTCCAGGAAGATCCGCCCGATCCGCGCCAGCAGGCCGGGGCGGTCCGGGGCGGTGATCTCGAGGATGGTCACCGGGCGCTGGGCATCGTTGAGAATGGTCACCTGCGGTGGGAAATCGAAGTGCTTGAGCTGGCGCGGGACCCGGCGCTGGATGATCGCCGGGTAGTCCTCGGGGGTGCGTAGCGCTTCGGTCAGGCCATCGCGGATCTGCCTGACCCGCTGTGGGTTGTCGCCGATCGAGCCGCCGTCGTTGTCGAGCACGATATAGGTGTCGAGGGTGAACTGGCTGCTCGAGGTGATGATCCGGGCGTCGTGGATGTTCAGGTTGAGCTGGGCCATGGCGGCCACGGTCACGGCGAAGAAATCGTGCTGGTCGGGGGCGTAGATGAAGATCTGCGTGCCGCCCTCGAACTCGCGCTGGGTGGTTTCCTTGATCAGCACCAGCGGCCCGCCGTCGGCCGGCTGCTGGAGGATCGCGTCGCTGTGCCAGGCCACGTCGGCAGCGTTGTGCTTGAGGAAGTAGTCGTCACCCAGTTGCGACCAGAGTTGCTCGACGTCGTCCGGGTCGGTGCCTTCGCGCACCAGGATGTCGAGTGCGGCGCTCTGGGTCTGGCGGATCTGCTCCTCGCGGTCCAGCGGGTTTTCCAGGCCCCGGCGCAGGGCGCGCTTGGTCTCGGTGTAGAGCTGGCGCAAGAGGCTCGCCCGCCAGGAGTTCCACAGGCTGGGGTTGGTGGCGTTGATGTCGGCCACGGTCAGCACGTAGAGGTAGTCCAGGCGCGTCTCGTCGCCCACGTGCAGGGCGAAGTCGTTGATCACCTGCGGGTCGGAGAGGTCCTTGCGCTGGGCAGTGGTAGACATCACCAGGTGGTTCTGCACCAGCCAGACGATCAGCCGGCTGTCCCAGGCCGGCAGCTGGTGACGCGCGCAAAAGGCTTGTGCGTCCACTGCGCCCAGCTCGGAATGGTCGCCCTGGCGACCCTTGCCGATGTCGTGGTAGAGGCCGGCCAGGTAGATCAGCTCGGGCTTGGGCAGGCGACCCATGAGCTTGCTGGCCAGCGGGAATTTCTCGGAAACCGGGGTGTACTGCAGCTTGCGCAGGTGTTTGATCAGGTTGAGGGTGTGCGCATCGACTGTATAGATGTGGAACAGGTCGTGCTGCATCTGCCCGACGATCAGGCCGAACTCCGGCAGGTAGCGGCCGAGGATGCCGTAGCGGTTCATCCGTCGCAGGTTGCGGTGGATGCCGATCTCGCATTTGAACAGCTCGATGAACAGGCTGGTGTTGCGGATATCGTTGCGGAACTTGTCGTCGATCAGGTGGCGGTGCTCGCGCAGCAGGCGCACAGTGTCGGCGCGCACCCCCTTGATCTCGGGGTGCTGGGCCATCAGCACGAAGATTTCCAGCATGGCGAACGGGGTGCGCCGGAAAACATTCGGGTTGACCGCTTCTATATAACCGTCGTGCAGGCGGAAGCGTGCGTTCAGTGGCTGGGTGGCGCCACTGTCATCATCGGCGAGGATCACTTCCTCGAAGTGCTGGATGATCAGGTCGCACAGCTGGCTGATGCTCATCACCACCCGGTAGTACTGCTGCATGAACTGTTCGATGGCGCGCTTGGGATTGTCGTCGGTGTAGCCCAGCAGCGCGGCGATGCTGCGCTGGTGGTCGAACAGCAGACGGTCCTCGGCACGCCCGGCGAGCATGTGCAGGGCATAGCGCACGCGCCAGAGGAAGGCCTGGGACGAGGCCAGCAGTTCGTTCTCGCTTTCCAGCAGGAAGTCCTCGCCGGCCAGGGCGTGCAGGTTCAGGGTGCCGTACTGGCGCCGGGCCACCCAGAGCACCGTCTGGATGTCGCGCAGGCCGCCCGGCCCGCCCTTGACGTTGGGCTCGAGGTTGTACTCGGTGTCGTTGTACTTGTGGTGGCGGGCCTTGAGTTCGGCACGCTTGGCCAGGAAGAACTCCTTGCTCGGCCACATGTGCGCGGTGCTGGTGGCGTCGAGCATGCGCCGACGCAGCGACTCGGGGCCGGCAATGGTGCGGCTTTCCATCAGGTTGGTGATGACCGTGAGGTCGGCCCGGGCCTGTTCGGCGCATTCGTCGATGGTGCGCACGCTCTGGCCGACTTCCAGGCCAATGTCCCACAGCAGCGTGAGGAAGCGTTCGATGGCGTCGCGGTACTGCTCGTGCTCGGCGGCGTCGAGCAGGATCAACAGGTCGATGTCCGAGAACGGGTGCAGCTCGCCACGGCCGTAGCCGCCCACCGCCACCAGGGCGATGCCGTCTGGCGTGCCCCAGCTGAACTGGTGCCAGGCCTGTTGCAGGATGTTGTCGACGAACCAGGCGCGGTCCTCGATCAGCCGGCGGATCTCGCGGCCTTCACGGAAACGCTTGTCGAGCACCTCGCCGGCCATGCGGATGGCCTTCTTGAAAGCGGCGATGGGGCTTGCCTTGAGGGCCAGTTCCGCCTGGAACTGGCCGCGGTCGAACAGCTCGGGATCCACCTGGGGCATCGAGTCGCGTTCCTGTTAGTCAGTATCAGGCCGAGGTGCGCGGGATGGTGTCGTCCTTGCGCAGGGTGAAGATCTCGTAGCCGCTGGCGGTCACCACCAGGGTGTGCTCCCACTGGGCCGAGAGCTTGCGGTCCTTGGTGATGGCGGTCCAGCCGTCGCCCAGCACCTTGGTGTCGGCCTTGCCCTGGTTGATCATCGGCTCGATGGTGAAGGTCATGCCTTCCTTGAGTTCCATGCCGGTACCGGCGCGGCCGTAGTGGAGGATCTGCGGCTCTTCGTGGAACACCTTGCCGATGCCGTGGCCGCAGAACTCGCGGACCACCGAGAAACCGTTCTTCTCGGCGTGCTTCTGGATCACTTCGCCGATGTCACCCAGGCGGCAGCCGGGCTTGACCAGCTCGATGGCCTTGTACAGGCACTCCTGGGTGACCTTGGACAGGCGCTCGGCCCATGGCGCGACGGTGCCGACATGGAACATGCGGCTGGTGTCGCCGTGGTAGCCGTCCTTGATCACGGTCACGTCGATGTTGATAGTGTCGCCGTCCTTGAGCGCCTTGTCATTGGGAATGCCGTGGCAGACCACATGGTTGATCGAGGTGCAGATCGACTTGGGGAAGCCCTTGTAGTTGAGGGGGGCGGGGATCGCCTGCTGGACGTTGACGATGTAGTCGTGGCACAGGCGGTCGAGCTCCTCGGTGGTGACGCCGGGCTTGACGTGCTCCTCGATCATTTCCAGCACTTCGGCGGCCAGGCGGCCAGCGATGCGCATCTTCTCGATGTCTTCTGCAGTCTTGATGGTGACGGTCATGAACAGGCTCTCTACGGCGCCCTGTGTGGCGCGAACAAACGGGAAAGACCGGATTCTACCAGAGCGCGGCGGCGATCTGTCGGGAGAGTCCCGTGGATCCGCTGGTCTATTGAAGGCATTCTGGCCGCAAAGCACGGGTGCTGCAAAAACCGCTGACGGACGAAGCATGATCCGGGTTCCGTTCGCGCTCGGCCTGTGGTATAAAATGCGCCGCTTTCGGGGGATGTCCTCCGTCAGCTCAAACCCACACACGTGTCGACACGATGGCCTGGGTGCCCGGTTTCCCTGGAAACACGGGTTGGTCATTGGGATACGTGGAGGCCCAACCCGACTTATCAAGGAACTATCATGTCCCAAGTCAACATGCGCGATATGCTGAAGGCCGGTGTGCACTTCGGCCACCAGACCCGTTACTGGAACCCGAAAATGGGCAAGTACATTTTCGGCGCGCGTAACAAGATCCACATCATCAACCTGGAAAAAACCCTGCCAATGTTCAACGAAGCTCTGTCCTTCGTAGAGCGTCTGGCCCAGGGCAAGAACAAGATCATGTTCGTCGGCACCAAGCGTTCCGCCGGCAAGATCGTCGCCGAGCAAGCTGCTCGTTGCGGTTCGCCATACGTTGACCACCGTTGGTTGGGCGGCATGCTGACCAACTACAAGACCATCCGCGCCTCGATCAAGCGTCTGCGCGACCTGGAAACCCAGGCCGAAGACGGCACCTTTGCCAAGCTGACCAAGAAAGAAGCCCTGATGCGTTCGCGCGATCTGGAAAAACTGGACCGCAGCCTGGGTGGTATCAAGGACATGGGCGGCCTGCCTGATGCCCTGTTCGTGATCGACGTCGACCACGAGCGCATTGCCATCACCGAAGCCAACAAGCTGGGCATCCCGGTCATCGGCGTTGTCGATACCAACAGCAGCCCGGAAGGTGTTGACTACATCATCCCAGGTAACGATGACGCCATCCGCGCCATCGAGCTGTACATGACTTCGATGGCTGACGCCGTCATCCGCGGCCGCAACAACGTTGCCGGCGGCACTGAAGTCTACGCTGAAGAAGCGGCTGCACCTGCTGCTGAGTAATTGACGCCTGGCGTCTACTTGGCACGCAAAAAGGGGGCTTGGCCCCCTTTTTGCCACCTTGAAATCCTGCTGTCAGCAACGGCCCCGCATCATGGGCGAGCTGATATAAAGGCAGCGATTTGCAGAATTTAACGCCCGTGACGAGCGGGTGGAATGGTTGAAAAACTTTCCAAGAGGATTTTGAAATGGCAGCAATTACTGCGGCGCTGGTCAAAGAACTGCGCGAGCGTACTGGCGAAGGCATGATGGATTGCAAAAAGGCCCTGGAAAAGGCCGGCGGCGACATCGAGAAAGCCATTGACGACATGCGTGCCTCGGGCGCCATCAAGGCCGCCAAGAAGGCTGGCAACGTCGCTGCTGAAGGCGCTATCGCCGTCAAGACCGACGGTAAATCCGCCGTTCTGCTGGAAGTGAACTCGCAGACCGACTTCCTGGCTCTGCAGGACGACTTCAAGAACTTCGTTGCCGAAAGCATCGAAGAAGCCTTCGCCCAGAAGCTGACCGACGCAGCTCCGCTGATCGCCTCGCGTGAAGCCGCTCGTGAAGCCCTGGTTGCCAAGTGCGGCGAGAACGTCAACATCCGTCGCCTGGTGCGCGTTGAAGGCGACGTTGTCGGTGCCTACCTGCACGGCAACAAGATCGGTGCCGTTGTTGTCCTGAAAGGCGGCGACGTCGACCTGGCCAAGAACATTGCCATGCACGTTGCAGCCTCGAACCCAGAGTTCCTGGATGCGTCGGAAATCTCCGCCGAGGCCATCGAGCGCGAGAAGAACGTCTTCCTGCAGCTGAACGCCGACAAGATCGCCGGCAAGCCGGAAAACATCGTTGAAAACATGATCAACGGTCGTATCTCCAAGTTCAAGGCCGAAGCCTCGCTGAAAGAGCAAGCCTTCGTCATGGATCCGGAAGTCAAAGTCGGCGCGCTGGCCAAGAAAGCCGGTGCTGAAATCGTTTCCTTCACCTACTTCAAGGTCGGCGAAGGCATCGAGAAGCCGGTTGACGACTTCGCTGCCGAAGTTGCCGCCCAGGTAGCTGCCGCCAAGCAGTAAGACGGATTCGTCTGTCGCCCCGAAGAGGCTGCCCGCTTACGCGCGCAGCCTCTTTGTCAAAGCGGGAGCGGTTCACGAGACCGTTGTTCGCTGACGCATGAATTGCGTCACGCTAGAGTTACGCGCAGGCTGAAACAGCCCGCCAGATTTTTACAAACGCCGCAGGAGAGATTCGCAATGGCTCAGCAGGGCAGTGGTCATCAGGCTCGCTATAAACGCATTCTACTCAAACTTAGCGGCGAGGCCCTGATGGGCTCGGAAGAGTTCGGGATCGACCCCAAGGTCCTGGATCGCATGGCGCTGGAAGTCGGCCAGCTGGTCGGCATCGGCGTTCAGGTCGGCCTGGTGATCGGTGGTGGCAACCTGTTCCGTGGCGCGGCGCTCAGTGCAGCCGGCATGGACCGCGTTACCGGCGACCACATGGGCATGCTGGCCACCGTGATGAACGGCCTGGCCATGCGCGACGCGCTGGAGCGGGCGAACATCACCGCCATCGTCATGTCGGCCATCTCCATGGTAGGCGTGACCGATCACTACGATCGCCGCAAGGCCATGCGCCACCTGAACTCCAAGGAAGTCGTGATCTTCGCTGCCGGTACCGGCAACCCGTTCTTCACCACCGACTCCGCCGCTTGCCTGCGCGCCATCGAAATCGATGCCGACGTGGTATTGAAGGCAACCAAGGTCGATGGTGTATACACTGCAGATCCATTCAAGGACCCGCATGCCGAGAAGTTCGATCATCTGTCCTACGATGAAGTGCTGGATCGCAAGCTGGGCGTAATGGACCTGACGGCAATCTGCCTTTGCCGCGATCACAAGATGCCGCTGCGCGTCTTCAACATGAACAAGCCCGGCGCCCTGCTGAACATCGTGCATGGCGGCGCGGAAGGAACTCTGATCGAGGAAGTTCAAAAATGATCAACGAAATCAAGAAAGACGCCCAGGCGCGCATGCAAAAGTCGCTGGAGTCGCTGATCCACGCATTTGGCCAGATCCGCACCGGCAAGGCGCATCCGAGCGTCCTGGGCAGCGTGATGGTGCCTTACTATGGCTCCGACACCCCGCTGACCAGTGTCGCCAACGTGACCGTCAAGGACAACCAGACCCTGCAAGTCGTGCCTTTCGAGCGCAACATGCTGGGCGCCATCGACAAGGCCATCGGCAGCGCCGGCTTGAATCTCAATCCGACCAACCTGGGCGAGTTGCTGCTGGTCAATATGCCCCCGCTGACCGAAGAAACCCGCAAGGGCTTCACCAAGCAGGCTCGCGCCGCGGCCGAAGATGCGCGCGTTGCCGTGCGCAACATCCGTCGTGACGCCATGGGTGACCTGAAGAAGCTGTCCAAGGACAAGGAAATCAGTGAAGACGAAGAGCGTCGTGCCAGTGCCGACATCGACAAGCTGATCAAGGATATCGAGGCGCAGATCGCCAAGGCCACTGAAGCCAAAGAAAAGGACCTGATGGCCATCTAAGGGTCAGGACGCCTTCATGGAAAAGACCAAGCAGACTGTGCCCTCCGTGGTGCCGCGTCACGTGGCGATCATCATGGATGGGAATAATCGCTGGGCGAAGAAACGCTTCATGCCCGGCGTTGCCGGGCATAAAGCGGGTGTCGATGCGGTGCGCGCCGTGATCGAAGTGTGCGCCGAGGCGAAGGTCGAGGTGCTCACGCTTTTTGCGTTCTCCAGTGAGAACTGGCAGCGACCGGCGGACGAAGTCAGTGCCCTGATGGAGCTGTTCTTCAAGGCGCTGCGCCGCGAGGCCTCGCGCCTGAACGACAACAACATCAGCCTGCGCATCATTGGCGACCGCTCGCGCTTCCATCCTGAGCTTCAGGCGGCGATGCGCGAGGCCGAGGCCGCGACCGCAGGCAGCAACCGTTTCATCCTGCAGATCGCCGCCAACTACGGCGGCCAGTGGGATATCGCCCAGGCTGCCCAGCGCCTGGCGCGTGAGGTTCAGGCCGGTCATCTGCGGCCGGACGACATCACACCGGAGTTGTTGCAGACCTGCCTTGCCACCGGCGACCTGCCGTTGCCCGATCTGTGCATCCGCACCGGCGGCGAGCACCGTATCAGCAACTTCCTGCTGTGGCAGCTGGCCTACGCCGAGCTGTACTTCTCCGACCTCTATTGGCCGGACTTCAAACACGAGGCCATGCGCAACGCGCTGGCCGATTTCGCTTCGCGCCAGCGCCGCTTCGGTAAGACCAGCGAGCAGGTCGAAGCCGGAGCCCGTGCTTAATGCTTAAACAACGCATCATTACCGCGCTGATCCTGCTGCCGATCGCGTTGGGTGGTTTCTTCCTGCTCAACGGTGGAGATTTCGCCCTGTTCATCGGCTTCGTGGTGACGCTCGGTGCCTGGGAGTGGGCGCGCCTGGCCGGCCTGGTCGCGCAGCCGCTGCGCATCGCCTACGCCGCGGTGGTGGCGGGCGGCCTGATGTTGCTCTACCTGATGCCCGATCTTGCGCCCTGGGTGCTGGGCGCCTCGGTGATCTGGTGGGCCCTGGCCACCTGGTTGGTGCTGACCTACCCGCGCAGCGGCGAGCTGTGGAGCAGCGCCGCCTGTCGCCTGCTGATTGGCCTGTTGGTACTGCTGCCTGCCTGGCAGGGCCTGGTGCTGCTCAAGCACTGGCCGTTGGGCAACTGGCTGATCCTGTCGGTGATGGTGCTGGTCTGGGCTGCCGATATCGGCGCGTACTTCTCCGGTCGGGCCTTCGGCAAGCGCAAGCTGGCGCCGCAGGTCAGTCCGGGCAAGAGCTGGGAGGGCGTCTATGGCGGCCTCGCGGTCAGCCTGCTGATTACCCTGGCCGTGGGTTTCTCCCGCGACTGGAGTGTCGGCCAGGTGCTGCTGGGCCTGCTGGGGGCTGTCGTTGTAGTGATGTCCTCGGTGGTCGGCGACCTGACCGAAAGCATGTTCAAGCGCCGTGAAGGCATCAAGGACAGCAGCAACCTGCTGCCGGGTCATGGCGGCGTGCTCGATCGCATCGACAGCCTGACCGCGGCGATTCCGATGTTTGCCGTGCTGCTGTGGGCGGCTGAGTGGGGTGTGATGTGAGTGCCGTGCAACGCATAACCGTGCTGGGGGCCACCGGCTCCATCGGCCTGAGCACGCTGGATGTCATTGCCCGCCACCCCGACCGTTACCAGGTGTTCGCCCTCAGCGGCTATTCGCGCATCGACGAACTGCTGGCCCTGTGCGAGCGTCATCGTCCGGCGTTCGCCGTGGTGCCGAGCGCCGAGGCGGCCATGCGCCTGCGTCAGGGGCTGGCCGCGGCGGGCTGCGCCACCGAGGTGCTCGAGGGTGAGGCCGGGTTGTGTCAGGTGGCCGCTGCGTCCGAGGTGGATACCGTGATGGCGGCTATCGTCGGCGCCGCCGGCCTGCGCCCGACCCTGGCCGCGGTCGAGGCGGGCAAGAAGGTGCTGCTGGCCAACAAGGAGGCCCTGGTGATGTCCGGGGCCCTGTTCATGGATGCGGTGCACCGCAGTGGTTCGGTGTTGCTGCCGATCGACAGCGAGCACAACGCGATCTTCCAGTGCATGCCCGGCGATTACGCCCGTGGCCTGGGCGCTGTCGGCGTGCGCCGGATCCTGCTGACCGCCTCCGGCGGGCCGTTCCGCGAAACCCCTGCTGAAGCATTGCTGGATGTAACTCCGGAGCAGGCCTGCGCGCACCCGAACTGGTCCATGGGTCGCAAGATCTCGGTCGACTCGGCCAGCATGCTGAACAAAGGCCTGGAACTGATCGAGGCCTGCTGGCTGTTCGATGCCAAGCCGTCCCAGATTGAAGTGGTGGTGCACCCGCAGAGCGTCATTCACTCGCTGGTGGATTACGTCGATGGCTCGGTGCTTGCCCAGCTGGGCAACCCGGACATGCGCACACCGATCTCCAACGCCCTGGCCTGGCCGGAGCGTATCGATTCGGGCGTCGCGCCGCTGGACCTGTTCGCCATCGCCCGTCTGGATTTCCAGGCGCCCGACGAACAGCGCTTCCCATGCCTGCGCCTGGCACGTCAGGCTGCCGAGGCGGGCAACAGCGCGCCGGCGGTGCTCAACGCCGCCAACGAAGTGGCTGTCGAGGCGTTTCTCCAGCGGCGTATCCGCTTCCCGGAGATCGCGGGTATGATCGAACAGGTGCTCGACCAGGAGCCCGTGGTGGCATTGCCCACCCTCGAGGCGGTGTTCGCCGCCGACCAGCGTGCCCGGGAGCTGTCCCGGGAATGGCTGCGACGCCACGGCCGCTGAAGCCTGCGGCCGACTCCGCCGAATGTCACCCGGAGATTGGACATGACTGCGCTCTACATGATTGTCGGCACCCTGATTGCCCTGGGTGTGCTGGTTACCTTCCACGAGTTCGGCCACTTCTGGGTGGCGCGGCGTTGCGGGGTCAAGGTCCTGCGTTTCTCGGTGGGCTTCGGCACGCCACTGGTGCGTTGGCATGATCGCCACGGCACCGAGTTCGTCGTCGCCGCGATCCCCCTGGGCGGCTACGTCAAGATGCTCGACGAGCGCGAGGGCGAGGTCCCGCCAGCGCTGGTCGAGCAGTCGTTCAACCGCAAGTCGGTCCGCCAGCGCATCGCCATCGTGGCCGCCGGCCCCATCGCCAACTTCCTGCTTGCCATCCTGTTCTTCTGGGTGGTGGCCATGCTGGGCTCGCAACAGGTACGTCCGGTCATCGGCGGCGTCGAGGCCGGCAGCCTGGCGGCCAGCGCCGGTCTGAGCGTCGGCCAGGAAATCGTTTCCATCGATGGCGAACCGACCAATGGTTGGTCGGCGGTCAACCTACAGTTGGTGCGCCGCCTTGGCGAGAGCGGCACGCTGCGGGTCGGGGTGCTCGACGAGGGCGCGACCACCGAGCGCCAGCTCGATGTTTCCCTGAATCAGTGGCTCAAGGGCGTCGACGAGCCGGAGCCGATCCAGTCCCTTGGCCTGCGCCCCTGGCGCCCGGCGGTGGTGCCGGTGCTGGCCGAGATCGATCCGAAGGGGCCAGCGGCGGCGGCCGGGCTCAAGACCGGTGACAAGCTGCTGGCGCTCGACGGCGTCGAGCTGGCCGACTGGCAGCAGGTGGTCGACGCGGTCCGCGCGCGTCCCGAGAAAAAGGTCAGCCTGCGCATCGAGCGCGACGGCGCGCCACTCGAGGTTGCCGTCACCCTGGGGCGCAAAGGTGAGGGCCAGGCTTCTGGCGGCTATCTGGGCGCCGGGGTCAAGGCCGCCGAGTGGCCGGCGAAGATGCTCCGCGAGGTCAGCTATGGTCCGCTGGAAGCAGTCGGCGAGGGGCTTTCCCGCACCTGGAGCATGAGCGTCCTGACCCTCGAATCGCTGAAGAAAATGCTGTTCGGGGAGCTCTCGGTAAAAAACTTGAGCGGACCGATAACCATTGCTAAAGTGGCGGGCGCTTCAGCCCAGTCGGGCGTTGGGGATTTCCTGAATTTCCTGGCCTACCTGAGCATAAGCCTGGGGGTTCTGAACCTGCTGCCCATCCCGGTACTGGATGGGGGGCATTTGCTGTTCTACCTGATCGAGTGGGCGCGCGGTCGTCCGCTCTCGGATCGGGTGCAAGGTTGGGGGGTCCAGATCGGTATCAGTTTAGTCGTCGGGGTGATGTTGCTCGCCCTGATCAACGATCTGGGTCGACTATAAAAGCTTCGCTCAATCGCGAAAACCTGCCGCCTTGTCGCGGCAGGTTGTTTATTGCCAGTTGGAATAAAAGGACTTCATGAAACGTCTGCTGCTAACTGCGGTGCTCTCCGCACTGATGATCGCTGAAGTTCACGCCGAGTCCTTCACCATCTCCGATATTCGTGTCAACGGCCTGCAGCGGGTGTCCGCCGGCAGCGTGTTCGGCGCGTTGCCGCTGAACGTCGGTGACCAGGTCGACGACCGCCGTCTGGTCGAGTCGACCCGCTCGCTGTTCAAGACCGGCTTCTTCCAGGACATCCAGCTGAACCGCGACGGCAATGTCCTGATCATCAACGTGGTCGAGCGCCCCTCGGTGTCGAGCATCGAGATCGAAGGCAACAAGGCGATCAGCACCGAAGACCTGATGAAAGGCCTGAAACAGTCGGGCCTGGCCGAAGGCGAGATCTTCCAGCGCGCGACGCTGGAAGGCGTGCGTAACGAACTGCAGCGTCAGTACGTGGCCCAGGGCCGCTACTCCGCCGAGGTCGACGCCGAAGTCGTGCCGCAGCCGCGCAACCGCGTGGGCCTGAAGATCAAGATCAACGAAGGCACCGTGGCCGCGATCCAGCACATCAACGTGGTGGGCAACACGGTCTTCGACGACGAGACCCTCGGCCAGCTGTTCGAGCTCAAGACCACCAACTGGTTGTCGTTCTTCAAGAACGACGACAAGTACGCCCGGGAAAAACTCTCCGGTGACCTGGAGCGCCTGCGTTCCTACTACCTGGACCGCGGCTACATCAACATGGACATCGCGTCCACCCAGGTGTCGATCACCCCGGACAAGAAGCACGTCTACATCACCGTCAACATCAACGAGGGCGAGAAGTACACCGTCCGCGACGTGAAGCTGTCCGGTGACCTGAAAGTGCCGGAAGACCAGGTCAAGTCGCTGCTGCTGGTGCAGCCGGGCCAGGTGTTTTCGCGCAAGGTGATGACCACCACCTCCGACCTGATCACCCGTCGTCTGGGCAACGAAGGCTACACCTTCGCCAACGTCAACGGCGTGCCGCAGCCGAATGACCAGGACCACACCGTCGACATCATGTTCGTCGTCGATCCGGGCAAGCGTGCCTACGTCAACCGCATCAACTACCGCGGCAACACCAAGACCGAAGACGAAGTGCTGCGCCGCGAAATGCGCCAGATGGAAGGTGGCTGGGCTTCGACCTACCTGATCGACCAGTCCAAGACCCGCCTCGAGCGCCTGGGCTTCTTCAAGGAAGTCAACGTCGAGACGCCGCCGGTGCCGGGCACCGACGACCAGGTCGACGTCAACTACAGCGTCGAAGAGCAGGCCTCCGGCTCGATCACCGCCAGCGTCGGTTTCGCCCAGAGCGCCGGCCTGATCCTGGGCGGCTCGATCAGCCAGAACAACTTCCTCGGTACCGGTAACAAGGTATCCATCGGCCTGACCCGTTCCGAGTACCAGACCCGCTACAACTTCGGCTACGTCGACCCCTACTTCACCGCCGATGGCGTGAGCCTGGGCTACAACGCCTTCTACCGCAGCACCGACTACGACGACCTCGACGTCGACGTGGCCAGCTACGCGGTGGACAGCCTCGGTGCCGGTGTCAGCCTCGGCTACCCGATCAGCGAGACCTCGCGCCTGACCTACGGCCTGACCGTGCAGCAGGACAAGATCAAGACCGGCCGCTACACCGTCGACGAGATCTTCAAGTTCCTCCAGGACGAGGGCGACAACTTCCTGAACTTCAAGGCGTCGATCGGCTGGTCCGAGTCGACCCTGAACAAAGGCGTGCTGGCTACCCGCGGTCACTCCCAGAGCCTGACCCTGGAAACCACCGTGCCTGGCAGCGACCTGTCGTTCTACAAGCTCGACTACCGTGGCCAGCTGTTCAAGCCGATCAACAACGACTACACCCTGCGCCTGCACACCGAGCTGGGCTATGGTGATGGTTTCGGCTCGACCTCCGGCCTGCCGTTCTATGAAAACTACTACGCGGGCGGCTTCAACTCCGTGCGCGGCTTCAAGGACAGCACCCTGGGTCCACGCAGCACCCCGAGTCGTGGCGCCGCGGTAACCGGCAACCAGGGCACCATCGCCGACCCGGACCAGGATCCGCTGCCGTTCGGTGGCAACGTCCTCGTCCAGGGTGGCGTGGAGCTGCTGTTCCCGCTGCCGTTCGTCAAGGATCAGCGTTCGCTGCGCACGTCCGTGTTCTGGGACGTGGGTAACGTGTTCGACACCAACTGCGGCTCCAAGCCCGATTGCACCAAGGTCGGTTTCTCGGACATGGCCAGCTCGGTCGGTCTGGGCGTGACCTGGATCACCGCGCTGGGCCCGTTGAGCTTCAGCCTGGCGATGCCGATCAAGAAGCCGGACGACGCCGACACGCAAGTGTTCCAATTCTCTCTGGGCCAGACCTTCTGAGGTCGGCCCTTGCATAACGACAACGGATTATCCAGGAGTGCATCGTGCGTAAGTTGACCCAACTGGCCCTCGTGGCCGCGGCGCTGGTCGCCACCCCGGCTTTCGCCGAAATGAAAGTTGCCGTGCTGAACTATCAGATGGCCCTGCTGGAATCCGATGCGGCCAAGAAGTACGCCGTTGACGCCGAGAAGAAGTTCGGTCCGCAACTGACCAAGCTCAAGGGCCTGGAAAGCAGCGCCAAGGGTATCCAGGACCGCCTGATCAAGGGCGGCGACAAGATGCCTCAGCCTGAGCGTGAACGCCTGGAACTCGAGTTCAAGCAAAAAGCCCGTGACTTCCAGTTCCAGTCCAAGGAACTCAACGAAGCCAAGGCCGTGGCCGACCGCGACATGCTCAAGCAACTCAAGCCGAAGCTTGACGGTGCTGTCGAGGAAGTGATCAAGAAGGGCGGTTTCGACCTGGTTCTGGAGCGTGGCGCGGTCATCGATGTCAAGCCGCAGTACGACATCACCCGCCAGGTCATCGAGCGCATGAACCAAGCTCGTTGATATGACCGTGACCATGACGCTCGGCCAGCTGGCCGAGGCCCTCGGGGCCGAACTCAAAGGCCCCGAAGCGCTGCAGATCACCGGGCTGGCCACCTTGCAGGAGGCCGGTTCCGGGCAGTTGAGCTTCCTGGCCAACAAGCAGTACCGCAAGTTCCTGGACGATTCCTCGGCCAGCGCGGTATTGCTCAAGGCCGAGGACGCCGAAGGTTTTGCCGGCAACGCCCTGATCGTTCCCGACCCTTACCTGGCCTATGCACGCATTTCGCACCTGTTCGATCCAAAGCCCAAGGCTGTGGCGGGAGTCCATCCCAGCGCCGTGGTTGCCGAGGATGCCCAGGTGGATGCCAGCGCCAGCATCGGCCCGTTCGCGGTGATCGAGAGCGGTGCGCGCATTGGCGCCAATGTAACGGTTGGCGCGCACTGCTTCGTCGGTGCCCGCTGCGTCATCGGCGAGGGTGGCTGGCTGGCCCCGCGGGTCACGCTGTATCACGACGTGACCATCGGCAAGCGGGTGGTCATCCAATCCGGCGCGGTGATCGGCGGCGAGGGCTTCGGCTTTGCCAACGAGAAAGGTATCTGGCGCAAGATCGCGCAGATCGGCGGCGTCACCCTGGGTGATGACGTGGAGATCGGTGTGAACACCGCGGTAGACCGCGGCGCGCTGTCGGACACCCGCATTGGCGATGGCGTCAAGCTCGACAACCAGATCCAGATCGCCCACAACGTGCAGGTCGGCGACCACACGGCGATGGCGGCCTGCGTCGGGATTTCCGGCAGCACCCGGATCGGCAAGCATTGCATGATTGCCGGTGGCGTCGGGATGGTCGGCCACATCGACGTCTGCGACAATGTCTTTGTCTCCGGCATGACCATGGTGACCCGTTCGATTACCGAGCCGGGTGGCTATTCTTCCGGTACGGCCATGCAACCCTTGGCCGAGTGGCGCAAGAGCGCCGCTCGCATTCGCCAGCTGGACGAGATGTCCAAGCGTCTCCAGCAGCTGGAAAAGCGTGTCGACACCGTGACCTCAGGTGGCCAGCCGGCATCAGAAGGCTGATACCATTTACTGAGCAAGCGTTACAGTCGCTAGCTGGCTCCTCTTTGGATCTGCAAAAGGAGCGTGTGGTCAGCACCTGCGCTCCCTATTCTTATACAGGCTTCCCCCCGAAATGATGGACATCAACGAGATTCGCGAATACCTGCCTCACCGTTACCCGTTCCTGTTGGTGGATCGTGTGACGGACCTGGACTTCGAGGCCCAAAGCATTCGTGCCTACAAGAATGTCAGCATCAACGAGCCGTTCTTCAATGGCCACTTCCCGGCGCATCCGATCATGCCGGGCGTGCTGATCATCGAGGCGATGGCCCAGGCGGCCGGGATTCTCGGATTCAAGATGCTCGACGCCAAGCCGGCGGACGGCACCCTCTACTACTTCGTCGGCTCCGACAAGCTGCGCTTCCGCCAGCCGGTGCTGCCGGGCGACCAGCTGGTGCTGGAAGCCAGGTTCCTCAGCCGCAAGAGCATGATCTGGAAGTTCGAGTGCCGCGCCCTGGTGGACGGCAAGCCGGTCTGCTCGGCCGAGATCACCTGCGCGGAACGCTCCCTATGAGTTCGATTGACCCAAGGGCGATCATCGACCCCTCGGCCAAGCTGGCCGAGGGCGTCGAGGTCGGCCCCTGGTCGATCGTAGGCCCCGATGTGGAAATCGGGGAGGGCACCGTCATCGGTCCGCACGTGGTGCTCAAGGGGCCGACCCGCATCGGCAAGCACAACCGTATCTACCAGTTTTCATCTATCGGTGAAGACACCCCTGACCTGAAGTACAAGGGTGAGCCGACGCGCCTGGTGATCGGTGACCACAACGTGATCCGCGAGGGTGTCACCATCCACCGCGGCACCGTCCAGGACCGTTCGGAAACGACCCTGGGCGATCACAACCTGATCATGGCCTATGCCCACATCGGCCACGACAGCGTCATCGGCAACCACTGCATCCTGGTCAACAACACCGCGCTGGCGGGCCATGTGCATGTTGGCGACTGGGCGATCCTGTCCGGCTACACCCTGGTACACCAGTACTGCCATATCGGCGCCCACGCGTTTTCCGGCATGGGCACCGCGATCGGCAAGGACGTACCGGCCTACGTCACCGTGTTCGGCAGCCCGGCCGAGGCGCGCAGCATGAACTTCGAAGGCCTGCGCCGTCGCGGTTTCAGCGACGAAGTACTGCACGCCCTGCGTCGCGCCTACAAGATCGTCTACCGGCAGGGCCTTACCGTCGAAGAGGCGCTCAAGGAGCTGGATGAACTGGTAACGCAGTTCCCCGAAGTCGACCTGTTCCGCCAATCGATCGCCAATTCCGCACGCGGCATCACCCGCTGACATGGCCCAGCTCTGCGTGGCGCTGGTCGCGGGCGAGGCCAGCGGCGATATTCTTGGTTCCGGCCTGATGCGCGCCATCAAGGCACGTCATCCCGATGTACGGTTCATCGGTGTTGGCGGTCCCTTGATGGAAGCCGAGGGCATGACCTCCTACTTTCCGATGGAACGTCTGGCCGTCATGGGCCTGGTCGAGGTGCTCGGGCGCCTGCGCGAGCTGCTCAAGCGGCGCAAGGAACTGATCCAGACGCTGATCGGCGAAAAGCCCGACGTGTTCATTGGCATCGACGCCCCCGATTTCACCCTCAATATCGAACTCAAGCTGCGCCAGGCCGGGATCAAGACGGTGCATTACGTCAGCCCGTCGGTCTGGGCCTGGCGGCAGAAGCGCGTGCTGAAGATTCGCGAGGGGTGCGACCTGATGCTCACCCTGCTGCCGTTCGAAGCGCGTTTCTATGAAGAGCAAGGTGTGCCGGTGCGTTTCGTCGGCCATCCGCTGGCGGACACCATTCCCCTGGAGGCCGACCGTGGCGCGGCGCGTGCCGAGCTCGGCCTGGGCGAAGGGCCGGTGATCGCGCTGATGCCCGGCAGCCGGGGTGGTGAGGTGGGACGCCTGGGTGCCTTGTTCCTCGATGCCGCCCAGCGCCTGTGCGAGCTGGTGCCCGGCGTGCGCTTCGTGCTGCCGTGCGCCAATGCCGCCCGGCGCGCCCAGGTCGAGCAGATGCTCGAAGGGCGCGAGCTGCCGCTGACCCTGCTGGACGGCCGCTCGCACCAGGCGTTGGCCGCCTGTGACGCGGTGCTGATCGCCTCCGGCACCGCCACCCTTGAAGCGATGCTGTACAAGCGACCGATGGTGGTGGCCTACCGCCTGGCGCCGCTGACCTATTGGATCCTCAAGCGCATGGTCAAGAGCCCGTACGTGTCGCTGCCCAACTTGCTGGCCCAGCGCCTGCTGGTGCCGGAGCTGCTGCAGGACGCCGCCACCAGCGAAGCCCTGGCGCAGACCCTGGCGCCGCTGGTCAAGGACGGCTCGCAACAGACCGACAGCTTCGACCAGATCCACCGCACCCTGCGCCGCGACGCCTCCAACCAGGCGGCCGACGCGGTGCTCGCCCTGTTGAAGGACAGCTGACATGCAGATGGGACTGGATTTCAACCTGGTTGAAGAGCTGGTGGCCGGCGTCGATGAAGTGGGTCGCGGCCCGCTGTGCGGCGCGGTGGTCACCGCGGCGGTGATTCTCGACCCGCGCCGACCGATCCTCGGCCTGAACGACTCGAAGAAGCTTACCGAGGCCAAGCGCGACGCGCTGTTCGACGAGATTCGCGAAAAGGCCCTGAGCTTCTTCATCGCCCGGGCCGAGGTCGAGGAGATCGACCGCCTGAACATCCTCCAGGCCACCATGCTGGCCATGCAGCGCGCGGTCGAAGGGCTGCACATCACGCCGAAACTGGCGCTGATCGACGGCAACCGTTGCCCGAAGCTGGCCGTGCCGGCGGCGCCGGTGGTCAAGGGCGACTCCCAGGTGCCGGCGATCGCGGCGGCTTCGATCCTGGCCAAGGTTACCCGTGATCGCGAGATGAGCGAGTTCGAGCTGATCTACCCGGGGTACGGGATCGGCGGGCACAAGGGCTATCCGACCCCGGTACACCTCGAGGCCCTGGCACGTCTTGGGCCGACGCCCATTCATCGGCGCTCGTTCGCGCCTGTTCGGGCCGCATGGGAAGCCCGTGAAGGTATTTCCACCTCGCTGATCTGATCGGCGCCATTCATCGCGGGGCAAGCCCGCTCCCACGCCAAGCCTGCACTGGAATCGGCTGCGTGGGAGCGGGCTTGCCCCGCGATGCATTCTGCAACCAACCGCTGACCTGCAGGCGAGGCAAGCGAAGAGCAATACGCTACAATCCCGCCCTTGTCGTTCAGCACTGCTACAGGATCCTCCATGCCGGTCTCCTTCGTTCACCTTCGCGTGCACTCCGAATTCTCCCTGGTCGACGGCCTGGTGCGGATCAAGCCGCTGGCCAAGGCCCTGGCCGGGATGAACATGCCGGCGGTGGCGATCACCGACCAGAGCAACATGTGCTCGCTGGTGAAGTTCTACAAGACCGCCATGGGCGCCGGCATCAAGCCGATCTGCGGCGCCGACCTGTGGCTGGCCGGCGCCGACCCCGAGGCGCCGCTGTCGCGCATCTGCTTCCTGGCCATGAACCCCAAGGGCTACCGCAACCTCACCGAGCTGATCTCGCGCGGCTGGACCGACGGCCAGCGCAACGGCCTGGTGATCATTCAGCGCGACTGGATCGCCCCGGCCAGCGAGGGGCTGATCGCCCTGTCCGCTGGCAAGGAAGGTGATATCGGCGTGGCCCTGATGGCCGGGCGCCAAGACGAGGCCCAAGCCCTGCTCGGCGACTGGATGGGCCTGTTCCCGGATCGTTTCTACGTCGAGCTGCAGCGCACCAACCGCGCCGGTGACGAAGAGTACGTGCACGCCGCCGTGGCCCTGGCCGACAAGTTTGGCGCGCCGCTGGTGGCGACCAACGACGTGCGCTTCATCAAGCAGTCGGACTTCGACGCCCACGAGACCCGCGTCTGTATCGGCGAGGGCTGGACCCTCGACGACCCGCGCCGCCCGCGCGGCTACAGCGACCAGCAGTACCTCAAGTCGCCGGAAGAGATGGCCGAGCTGTTCAGCGACCTGCCGGACGCCATCGCCAACACCGTCGAGATCGCCAAGCGCTGCAACATCACCGTGCAGCTGGGCAAGTACTTCCTCCCCGATTTCCCCACGCCCAACGGCATGGGCATCGACGACTACCTGCGTCACGTCTCCCACGAGGGCCTGGAGGAGCGCCTGGCGGTGCTCTGGCCTAAGGAGACCACGCCCAACTACGAAGAGAAGCGCCAGGTCTACCTGGACCGTCTGAAGTTCGAGCTGGATATCATCATCCAGATGGGCTTCCCCGGTTACTTCCTGATCGTTATGGACTTCATCAAGTGGGCGAAGAACAACGACGTGCCGGTTGGCCCGGGCCGGGGATCGGGTGCCGGCTCCCTGGTGGCCTATGTATTGAAGATCACCGACCTCGACCCGCTGGCCTATGACCTGCTGTTCGAGCGCTTCCTGAACCCAGAACGTATTTCCATGCCCGACTTCGACGTCGACTTCTGCATGGATGGCCGTGACCGGGTGATCGATTACGTGGCCGAGGCCTATGGCCGCAACGCGGTGAGCCAGATCATCACCTTCGGTACCATGGCCGCCAAGGCGGTGGTGCGCGACGTGGCGCGGGTACAGGGCAAGTCCTACGGTCTGGCCGACCGCCTGTCGAAGATGATCCCGTTCGAAGTGGGCATGACCCTGGAGAAGGCCTACGAGCAGGAAGAGATCCTGCGCGACTTCCTCAAGGGCGACGAGGATGCCCGCGAGATCTGGGACATGGCCCTCAAGCTCGAAGGTGTCACCCGCGGTACCGGCAAGCATGCCGGTGGCGTGGTGATCGCGCCGACCAAGCTTACCGACTTCTCGCCGATCGCCTGTGACGAAGAGGGCGGCGGCCTGGTGACCCAGTTCGACAAGGACGACGTCGAGGCGGCGGGCCTGGTGAAGTTCGACTTCCTCGGCCTGCGGACCCTGACCATCATCAAGTGGGCGATGGAGATCATCAACCGCGAGCAGGCCAAGAAGAACCTGCCCGACGTCAACATCGACTTCATCCCGCTGGACGACCGCAAGACCTACGAGCTGCTGCAGAAAGCCGAGACCACGGCGGTGTTCCAGCTCGAATCCCGTGGCATGAAGGAGCTGATCAAGAAGCTCAAGCCCGACTGCCTGGAAGACCTCATCGCACTGGTGGCGCTGTTCCGTCCGGGCCCGCTGCAATCGGGCATGGTCGACGACTTCATCAACCGCAAGCACGGCCGGGCAGAGCTGGCCTACCCGCACTCCGACTACCAGTACGAAGGCCTCAAGCCGGTACTCGCGCCTACCTACGGCATCATCCTGTACCAGGAACAGGTGATGCAGATCGCCCAGGTGATGGCCGGCTACACCCTCGGTGGCGCCGACATGCTGCGTCGGGCCATGGGTAAGAAAAAGCCCGAGGAGATGGCCAAGCAGCGCGGTGGTTTCATCGAAGGCTGCGTGGCCAACAACATCGATGCGGACCTGGCCGGTAACATTTTCGACCTGGTAGAAAAATTCGCCGGCTACGGCTTCAACAAATCCCACTCCGCCGCCTACGGCCTGGTGTCATACCAGACCGCCTGGCTGAAGACCCACCACCCGGCGCCATTCATGGCCGCGGTGCTGTCGGCGGATATGCACAACACCGACAAGGTGGTGGTGCTGGTCGAGGAAGTGCGCAGCATGAAGCTGCGCCTGGACGCGCCGGACGTGAACTTCTCCGACTTCAAGTTCACCGTCAACAATGACGGGCGCATCGTTTATGGCCTGGGCGCGATCAAGGGCGTGGGCGAAGGGCCGGTCGAGGCGATCGTCGAGGCCCGTGCCCAGGGCGGCCCGTTCAAGGACCTGTTCGACTTCTGCGAGCGGATCGACCTCAAGCGGGTCAACAAGCGGACCCTCGACGCGCTGATCCGCAGTGGTGCGCTGGACCGCCTGGGGCCGCACTTCCATGATGAGATCAAGGCTTATCAGGCCAACATCGACATCAACCGTGCAACCTTGCTGTCGGCGCTGGGCGAGGCGGTCAAGGCTGCCGAGCAGGCCGCTCACACCGCGGACAGTGGTCATGTCGATCTGTTTGGCGGCATGTTCGACGAGGCGGATGTCGACGTCTACGCCAACCATCGCAAGGTGCGCGAGCTGACCCTCAAGGAGCGCCTCAAGGGTGAGAAAGACACCCTCGGCCTGTACCTGACCGGCCATCCGATCGACGAATACGAGACCGAGATCCGCCGCTTCGCCCGCCAGCGCATCGTCGACCTCAAGCCGGCGCGAGATACCCAGACCATTGCCGGCATGATCATTGCCCTGCGGGTAATGAAGAACAAGAAGGGCGACAAGATGGGCTTCGTCACCCTGGATGACCGTTCCGGGCGCATCGAGGCCTCGCTGTTCGCCGATGCCTTCATGGGCGCCCAGGCCCTGCTGCAGACTGACGCCATGGTGGTGGTGGAAGGGGAGGTGAGTAACGATGACTTCTCCGGCGGCCTGCGCCTGCGGGTCAAGACTGTGATGACCATGGAGGACGCCCGGACCAAGCTGGCCGAGAGCCTGCGCCTGAAGGTCGGCCACGACGCGCTCAAGGGCGATCGTCTGAAGTGGTTGGGCGAGCTGATCACCCGCCATCGCGGTGGTTGCCCGATCACCCTGGAGTACACCGGCAGCGACGCCAAGGCCATGCTGCAGTTTGGCGACCAGTGGTCGATCGATCCGGCCGATGGGCTGATTCAGGCACTGCGTGACCAGTTCGGGCGTGAGAACGTCTTCCTGCAATACCGTTGAAACGACGAATTTTAATCTCGACCTTTATGCGCCTGATCCCTTAAGGTAGGGCGCCAAACGGATCAACCGGCCGGCCGCCTGGCCGTAGACCCAAGACGGAAGCCTATGAACCCGAATTTCCTCGATTTCGAACAGCCGATTGCCGACCTGCAAGCCAAGATCGAAGAGCTGCGCCTGGTGGGCAACGACAACTCGCTGAACATCAGCGATGAAATTGCCCGTCTGCAGGACAAGAGCAGCACCCTGACCGAGAGCATCTTCGGCAACCTGACCAGCTGGCAGATCGCTCGCCTGGCCCGTCACCCGCGCCGCCCTTACACCCTCGACTACATCGACCACATTTTCACCGAGTTCGAGGAGCTGCACGGCGACCGTCATTTCGCCGACGACGCCGCCATCGTCGGTGGTACCGCGCGTCTGAACGACAAGCCGGTCATGGTCATCGGTCACCAGAAGGGCCGTGAAGTGCGCGAGAAGGTGCGCCGCAACTTCGGCATGCCGCGCCCTGAAGGCTACCGCAAGGCCTGCCGCCTGATGGAAATGGCCGAGCGCTTCAAGATGCCGATCCTGACCTTCATCGACACCCCGGGCGCCTACCCGGGCATCGACGCCGAGGAGCGCAACCAGAGCGAGGCCATCGCCTGGAACCTGCGTGTGATGGCGCGCCTGAAGACGCCGATCATCGCCACCGTGATCGGTGAAGGCGGTTCCGGCGGCGCACTGGCCATCGGCGTGTGCGACCAGCTGAACATGCTGCAGTACTCGACCTACTCGGTGATCTCGCCGGAAGGTTGCGCCTCGATCCTGTGGAAGACCGCCGACCGCGCGGCTGATGCCGCCGAGGCCATGGGCGTGACCGCCGAACGTCTGAAGAGCCTGAACATCGTCGACAAGGTCATCGCGGAGCCGCTGGGCGGTGCTCACCGTGATCCGGCGAAGATGGCGGCCAATGTTCGCGCCGACCTGATCGAACAGCTGGACATGCTCGGCAAGCTCGACAACGACGCGCTGCTCAAGCGCCGTTACGATCGCCTGATGAGCTACGGCCTCTGATCGTAGTCTGACGCCCTCGATCGCGGGGCAAGCCCGCTCCCACGTTCTGTAGCGTGGGAGCGGGCTTGCCCCGCGATGCGATTTGAAGAGGGACTACTATGCTCGACCTCACTGCGCAACTCTCTCCCTGGCTCAACGCCCCCGCCTGGCACGTCGCCTTCTCCGGCGGCCTGGACTCCACAGTCCTCCTGCACCAGCTTGCCGACTACACCCGCAACCATCCAGCGCCCCCCCTGCGCGCCATCCATGTCCATCACGGCCTGCAAGCCGCCGCCGATACCTGGCCCGACCACTGCCGAGCGGTGTGCGACGCCTTGGGTGTCGAACTCGATGTGATTCCTGTCCAGGTCGCCCCCGGCGCCAGCCTCGAACAAGCGGCCCGCAACGCCCGCTACGGCGCCTTCGAAAAACGGCTGGGCGCAGGCGAGGTACTGTTCACCGGTCAGCACCGCGATGACCAGGCCGAAACCCTGCTGTTGCGTCTGTTGCGCGGCGCTGGCCTGCGTGGGCTGGCCGCCATGGCGCAACAGCGTCCGCTGGGCCAGGGCAGCCTGGTGCGGCCGCTGCTGGGGCTGTCGCGCCAGCAGTTGCAGGCCTACGCCGACAGACACGGGTTGGTATGGGTCGACGACCCTTCCAATAGCGATACGGCCTTTGCCCGCAACTTCCTGCGCGGCGAGGTCTTCCCAATCCTGCGCCAGCGCTGGCCCCAGGCCGAAGCCAATCTGGCGCGCAGCGCCGAACACCTGGGCGAGGCACTGGGCCTGCTGGACGAACTGGCCGCCAGCGACCTGGCGGTCGCCTGCGACAATGCGCCGCTGTCCTGGCTGGGTTTGGATTCACTCAGCCTCGAGGCGCTCACCGCACTGTCCCCGGCGCGTCAACGCAACGCCTTGCAATTCTGGCTCAGCCAACGCACCCGCCTGCCCGACAGCCGCCACTGGGCCGGCTGGAGCGACCTGCGCGACGCGGCGGCCGATGCCTGCCCGGTCTGGCGTCTGACCGACGGCGAAATGCATCGCAGCCATGGACGTATCTGGTGGCTGAGTGGCGATTGGCTGGCTGCGGTGTCGGGCGTTTACCCCTGGCTGGACAGCGGGAAACCGTTGCGCCTGCCGGGCAATGGCAGCGTTCGCCTGATGTCGGGCCTGCCAGGTGAAGGCCTGCATATCCGCTACCGCCAGGGCGGCGAGGTCATGCAACTGCCCGGCCGCGGCCGGCGCGATCTCAAGCGCCTGCTCAACGAGCTGCAGGTCCCGCATTTCGTGCGCCCGCGCCTGCCGCTGCTGTATCGTGGCGAGCAGTTGCTGGCGGTGGCCAACCTGCCCGAGCGGGTGCAGGCAGATTGCCAGCTGCACTGGCAGCCGCCGACGAACGTGCAAGGTTTGAGCTGAAGGGTACATTCCGGTAGACTACCCTCCCTTCTTGATACAACTTCTGTGGGTTGCGCAAAAACACAGGAGTTGCCGATTACCAAGCAGTTTTTTGCTGGGCTGATTTCTTAAAATGACGAGCGAGCTCCATGCCGGGGATACCCCTGGTCTGTACAGACGCGGCAGTTTTTCGAGATGCACTGTGATTGACGCAGGTGATCGGGGGCTTCGGCCTTCCTTCGCTTTCTCCGGCGGCGCTGGCCGCCTTAACGCAGACTTCTAGGGTTTTTCATGACGCGCTACATATTCGTCACGGGCGGTGTTGTTTCTTCATTGGGGAAAGGCATTGCCTCGGCTTCCCTGGCGGCCATCCTGGAAGCGCGGGGGCTCAAAGTCACCATGCTCAAGCTGGACCCGTACATCAACGTCGACCCGGGCACCATGAGCCCGTTCCAGCACGGTGAAGTATTCGTCACCCACGACGGCGCCGAGACCGACCTCGACCTGGGCCACTACGAGCGGTTCATCCGCACCACGATGACCCAGAACAACAACTTCACCACCGGCCGTATCTACGAGCACGTGCTGCGCAAGGAGCGCCGTGGTGATTACCTGGGCGCGACCATCCAGGTCATCCCGCATATCACCGACGAGATCAAGCGCCGCATCATCAAGGGCGCCGGCGATGCCGACGTCGCGCTGGTCGAAATCGGCGGCACCGTGGGTGACATCGAGTCGCAACCGTTCCTCGAGGCGATCCGCCAGCTGCGCGTCGAAGTGGGCTCCAAGCGCGCCATGCTGATGCACCTGACCCTGGTCCCGTACATCGCCACCGCCGGCGAGACCAAGACCAAGCCGACCCAGCACTCGGTGAAGGAGCTGCGCTCCATCGGCCTGCAGCCGGATGTGCTGATCTGCCGCTCCGACCACCCGGTCGATGCCTCGTCGCGTCGCAAGATCGCGCTGTTCACCAACGTCGAAGAGCGTGCGGTGATCTCGCTGGAAGACGTCGACACCATCTACAAGATCCCTGGTGTGCTGCACGCACAAGGCCTGGACGACTTCGTCGTCGAGCGCTTCGGCCTGCAGTGCAACAGCGCCGACCTGTCCGAGTGGGACAAGGTCGTCGACGCCAAGCTCAACCCTGAGCAGGAAGTGACCATCGCCATGGTCGGCAAGTACATGGAGCTGCTGGATGCGTACAAGTCGCTGATCGAAGCGATGAGCCACGCCGGCATCACCAACCGCACCAAGGTCAACCTGCGCTACATCGACTCCGAAGACATCGAGAACCAGGGCACCAGCCTGCTCGAAGGCGCCGATGCCATCCTGGTCCCGGGCGGTTTCGGCCTGCGTGGCGTGGAAGGCAAGATCACCGCGGTGCAGTACGCCCGTGAGAACAAGGTTCCGTACCTGGGCATCTGCCTGGGCATGCAGGTGGCCGTGATCGAGTTCGCCCGTAACGTGATGGGCTGGAAAGACGCCAACTCCACCGAGTTCGACCGCAACAGCGGCCACCCGGTCGTCGGCCTGATCACCGAGTGGGCAGATGCCACCGGCGCGGTCGAGACCCGTACCGAAGCCTCCGACCTGGGTGGCACCATGCGCCTGGGCGCGCAGGACTGCCAGCTGGCGGCTGGCTCCAAGGTCCACGACTGCTACGGCAAGGACGTGATCACCGAGCGTCACCGTCACCGCTATGAAGTGAACAACAACCTGCTGCCGCAACTGGTCGATGCCGGCCTGGTGGTGTCCGGTCGTTCCGAAGACGGCGCGCTGGTCGAAGTGGTCGAGTCCAAGGAGCACCCATGGTTCGTCGCCTGCCAGTTCCACCCGGAATTCACCTCGACCCCGCGTGACGGCCACCCGCTGTTCAGCGGCTTCGTCAAGGCTGCCCTGGCACAGAAGAACAAGGCCTGATCCATGACTCAGAAGATCATTCGCGTCGGTAACATCGAGATCGCCAACGACAAGCCGTTCGTCCTGTTCGGCGGCATGAACGTCCTGGAGTCCCGTGACCTGGCCCTGAAGGTCTGCGAGGAGTACGTGCGGGTGACCGAGAAGCTCGGCATCCCGTACGTGTTCAAGGCGAGCTTCGACAAGGCCAACCGTTCGTCGGTCAACTCGTATCGCGGCCCCGGCATGGAAGAAGGCCTGAAGATCTTCGAAGAGATCAAGCAGACCTTCAACGTGCCGGTGATCACCGACGTGCACGAGCCCTACCAGTGCGAGCCGGTGGCCAAGGTGTGCGACATCATCCAGCTGCCGGCCTTCCTGTCGCGCCAGACCGACCTGGTCGTGGCGATGGCCAAGACCGGTGCCGTGATCAACATCAAGAAGGCGCAGTTCCTGGCGCCCCACGAGATGAAGCACATCCTCGCCAAGTGCGTCGAGGCCGGCAACGATCAGCTCATCCTCTGTGAGCGCGGTTCGAGCTTCGGCTACAACAACCTGGTCGTGGACATGCTCGGCTTCGGCATCATGAAAGAGTTCGAGTACCCGGTGTTCTTCGACGTGACCCACTCGCTGCAGACCCCGGGTGGTCGCGCCGACTCCGCCGGCGGCCGTCGCGCCCAGGTCACCGACCTGGCCAAGGCCGGTATGAGCCAGGGCCTGGCGGGCCTGTTCCTCGAGGCCCACCCGGATCCGGACAACGCCAAGTGTGACGGTCCGTGTGCCCTGCGCCTGGACAAGCTGGAGCCGTTCCTGGCCCAGCTCAAGCAACTGGACGACCTGGTGAAAAGTTTTCCGACGGTAGAAACCGCGTAAAGCTCGTTTCTCGGGTAAAGTACCGCCCGTTCCACCCCTGACCTTTCGGTCAGGGGCTCCCTTCGCCAGGCCTGCCCGTGCCATGTCGCCTGGTGAACGGCAAGAATTCCCAAAAGCTGCGTTGTTTTCGTCAATTCTGGAGTGCTTACAACAATGGCAAAGATCGTCGACATCAAAGGTCGTGAAGTTCTCGATTCGCGTGGCAACCCCACCGTGGAAGCCGATGTACTGCTCGACAACGGCATCATCGGTAGCGCCTGCGCGCCGTCGGGTGCTTCCACTGGCTCGCGCGAAGCGCTGGAGCTGCGTGATGGCGACAAGAGCCGTTACCTGGGCAAGGGCGTGCTGAAGGCCGTCGGCAACATCAACGGCCCGATCCGCGACCTGCTGCTGGGCAAGGACCCGGCCGACCAGAAAGCCCTGGACCGTGCCATGATCGAGCTGGACGGTACCGAGAACAAGGCCAAGCTGGGCGCCAACGCCATCCTCGCCGTGTCCCTGGCCGCCGCCAAGGCCGCCGCCCAGGACCTAGACCTGCCGCTGTACGCGCACATCGCCAACCTCAATGGTACCCCGGGCCAGTACTCCATGCCGGTGCCGATGATGAACATCATCAACGGCGGCGAGCACGCCGACAACAACGTCGACATCCAGGAGTTCATGGTGCAGCCGGTTGGTGCCAAGACCTTCTCCGACGGCCTGCGCATGGGCACCGAGATCTTCCACCACCTCAAGGCCGTGCTGAAGGCCCGTGGCCTGAACACCGCCGTCGGTGACGAAGGTGGCTTCGCCCCGAACCTTGCGTCCAACGAAGACGCCCTGGGCGCCATCGCCGAAGCCGTCGAGAAGGCCGGCTACAAGCTGGGCACCGACGTGACCCTGGCCCTGGACTGCGCGGCTTCCGAGTTCTATGAAGGCGGCAAGTACAACCTGTCCGGCGAAGGCAAGTCGTTCGACGCCGAAGGCTTCGCCGACTACCTGAAGGGCCTGACCGAGCGCTTCCCGATCATCTCGATCGAAGACGGCCTGGACGAGTCCGACTGGGCCGGCTGGAAGATCCTGACCGACAAGATCGGCGAGAAGGTCCAGCTGGTCGGCGACGACCTGTTCGTGACCAACACCAAGATCCTCAAGGAAGGCATCGAGAAAGGCATCGGCAACTCGATCCTGATCAAGTTCAACCAGATCGGCTCGCTGACCGAGACCCTGGAAGCCATCCAGATGGCCAAGGCCGCCGGCTACACTGCGGTGATCTCGCACCGTTCCGGTGAAACCGAGGACTCGACCATCGCCGATCTGGCCGTGGGTACTGCTGCCGGCCAGATCAAGACCGGTTCGCTGTGCCGTTCCGACCGCGTCAGCAAGTACAACCAACTGCTGCGCATCGAGGAGCAACTGGGCGCCAAGGCCGTATATCGCGGTCGTGCCGAGTTTCGCGGCTGAGCAAGAGATGGTAAAAAGGCAGCAGCCGGGGCCGGCTGAACGTTCGTACTGATCGTTCGGTTGTCTCCACGGGTTTCTGTCGACGAAGCCTGGCCTCGGCCAGGCTTCGTGCTATCGGAAGCTCGCTGCGGCGGCCTTTTTTACCCTGGATATCTTCATGCGCAGTCCCTATTGGTTGTTCCTCGTCCTGCTCCTGCTGCTCGGCGGCCTGCAATATCGCCTTTGGGTAGGTAATGGCAGCCTGGCGCAAGTGACCGAACTCAAACAGCAGATCGCCGACCAGCATGCGGAAAACGAACGCCTGCTGGAGCGCAATCGTGTGCTCGATGCCGAGGTCCTGGAGTTGAAGAAAGGTATGGAGACCGTGGAAGAACGGGCTCGTCATGAGCTGGGGATGGTCAAGGAGGGCGAAACCCTCTACCAGCTGCCGCAGAAATGACAAACGAACTGCCGGCCTTCTGGGCCGTGATTCCCGCCGCGGGCGTTGGTGCCCGCATGGCTGCCGACCGTCCCAAGCAGTACTTGCAACTGGGCGGGCAGACGATTCTCGAGCACAGCCTCGACTGTTTCCTCGACCATCCCATGCTCAAGGGCCTGGTGGTCAGCATTGCCGAACAAGACCCCTACTGGCCCGGCCTGCGTTGCGCCAGCGATCCGCGCATCCAGCGCGCCCCGGGCGGTAGCGAGCGCGCCGACTCGGTGCTCAACGCGCTGTTGCTGCTGCATGCCCAGGGCGCGGCGGATGACGACTGGGTGCTGGTGCACGACGCCGCGCGGCCGAACCTGGCACGTAGCGATCTGGACAAGTTGCTGTCAGCCCTGGCTGAAGATCCCGTCGGCGGATTGCTCGCCGTTCCAGCCCGGGACACGCTCAAGCGTGCCGACGGCGAGGGCCGGGTGGCGGCCACGGTTGATCGCAGCACCGTCTGGCAGGCCTATACCCCGCAGATGTTCCGCCTTGGCATGCTGCACCGGGCGCTGGCCGAGTGCCTGGTGTCCGATGTGGCGGTCACCGACGAGTCGTCGGCCATCGAATGGGCCGGTTATGCGCCGCGCCTGGTCGAAGGGCGCAGCGACAACATCAAGGTGACCCGGCCAGAGGACTTGGAGTGGCTGCGCCAGCGCTGGGCCGGGCGCCGCTGAGCGCCGACCTGGCACTGTCCCTGTAGGAGCGGGCTTGTCCCGCGAACACCGGCAAAGCCGGTGCCATGCGACGCGGCGCCTGCTTCGCGGGGCAAGCCCGCTCCTACAGGGGAGTGCTGCTATATTCTGGCAACTGCGCCAACCCTTCCTTGAGATAGTCCACCAATCGCCTCACCTTCGGCGACAGATGCCGCTGCTGCGGATACAACGCCCACACTGCCGTATTCGGCGGCTGATGCCCCTCCAGCAACGACACCAGCGCCCCGCTGTGCAAATGTTCGAGCACGTAGTAGTCCGGCAACTGGCACAGCCCCATCCCCTGCAGCGCCGCGTCCAGCACCGCCTGGCCGCTGTTGCAGCGCCAGTTGCCCTGCACCCGCTGGGTGATCTCGCGACCCTCCTGCTGCAGTGCCCACAGGTCCGAACTGCCCACCAGGCAGTTGTGCCGCGCCAGCTCCGACAGGCTGTGCGGCCGCCCATAGCGCTCCAGGTAGGCCGGCGACGCGCACAGGTACATGCGCCTTGGTGCCAGGCGCGTGGCCACCAGCCGCGAATCCTGCAAGCGCCCCAGGCGAATCGCCAGGTCCATGCCTTCATGCAGCAGGTCGAGGGTACGGTTGCTCAGCTCCACTTCGACCCGCAACTGCGGATACTGCGCCATGAAGCGCGTCACCAGCGGCACGATGAAGCGTTCGCCATAGGCCACCGCGCAGGTCATGCGCAGCAGGCCCTTGGGCTCGCTGGCCAGGTCGCCCATGGCGCGCAGCGCCTCCTCGCGGCCATCCTGCAGGCGCTGGCAGTGCTGGAGAAAGGTCTGCCCGGCTTCGCTCAGGGTCACCCGTCGGGTGCTGCGATACAACAGGCGAGTCTGCAGGCGTTCTTCCAGGCGGGCGATCTGCCGGCTGATGTGCGAGGACGACACCCCCAGGCGTTCGGCGGCGGCGGTGAACTGGCCCGATTCGGCCACCGCGACGAACTCGTCGATGCCCTCCCAGCGACTGCTCATGGATTATCCCTGTATGGCAATAATGTTTTGTGAGTGGCTGGATTATTCATCAAAAGGCGGTGAATTACACTGACCGCCAGTAACCGACATCTTTCTGGAGACCTTTGATGATCAAGTCCCGCGCTGCCGTCGCCTTCGAGGCCAAGAAACCCCTGGAAATCGTCGAAGTGGACGTGGCCATGCCCAAGGCCGGCGAAGTGCTGCTGCGCGTCGTCGCCTCGGGTGTCTGCCACACCGACGCCTACACCCTGTCCGGCGCCGACCCGGAAGGTATCTTCCCGTCGATCCTCGGCCACGAAGGCGGGGCGATCGTCGAGGCGGTGGGCGAGGGCGTTACCTCGGTGGCGGTCGGTGACCATGTGATCCCGCTGTACACCCCCGAATGCGGCCAGTGCAAATTCTGCCTGTCGGGCAAGACCAACCTGTGCCAGGCCATCCGCGCCACCCAGGGCAAGGGCCTGATGCCCGACGGCACTACCCGCTTCAGCTACAAGGGCCAGCAGCTGTTCCACTACATGGGCACCTCGACCTTCTCCGAGTACACCGTGCTGCCGGAAATCTCCGTGGCCAAGATCCAGAAGGAAGCCCCGCTGGAGAAGGTCTGCCTGCTCGGTTGCGGCGTGACCACCGGCATCGGCGCGGTACTCAACACCGCCAAGGTCAAGCCGGGTGACACCGTGGCCATCTTCGGCCTCGGTGGCATCGGCCTGTCGGCAGTGATCGGCGCGGTCAAGGCCAAGGCTTCGCGCATCATCGCCATCGACATCAATCCGGCCAAGTTCGAGATCGCCCGCCAGTTGGGCGCCACCGACTGCATCAACCCGAAAGACTACGACCGCCCGATCCAGGAAGTGATCGTCGACCTCACCGACGGCGGGGTCGATTTCTCCTTCGAGTGCATCGGCAACGTGCAACTGATGCGCGCGGCGCTGGAGTGCTGCCACAAGGGCTGGGGTGAGTCGGTGATCATCGGCGTGGCCGGTGCTGGCCAGGAGATCGCCACCCGTCCGTTCCAGCTGGTCACCGGTCGCGTCTGGCGCGGTTCGGCCTTCGGCGGCGTGCGGGGTCGCAGCGAGCTGCCGAGCTACGTCGAGATGTCCGAGAAGGGCGAGATCCCGCTGGACACCTTCATCACCCACACCATGGGCCTGGAAGACATCAACAAGGCTTTCGACCTGATGCACGAAGGCAAGAGCATCCGCAGCGTGATCCACTTCTGAGGGCCTCGCCATGACCCTGGAAAACCTCTCCTGCCAGAAGAGCTTCGGCGGCTGGCACAAGCGTTACCGGCACACTTCCAAGGTGCTCGGCTGCGACATGGTGTTCGCCGTCTACCTGCCGCCCCAGGCCGAGCAGGGCGAGAAGCTGCCGGTGCTGTACTGGCTCAGCGGCCTGACCTGCACCGACGAGAACTTCATGCAAAAGGCCGGCGCCCAGCGCCTGGCCGCCGAGCTTGGGCTGATCATCGTCGCCCCGGACACCAGCCCGCGTGGCGAGCAGGTGCCGGGCGATCCGGATGGCGCCTGGGACTTCGGCCTGGGCGCCGGGTTCTACCTCAATGCCAGCCAGCAGCCGTGGGCGCAGCATTACCGGATGCACGACTACGTGGTCCAGGAGTTGCCGCTCCTGATCGAGGCGCACTTCCCGGCGTCCGACCAGCGCAGCATCAGCGGTCATTCCATGGGCGGGCACGGAGCGCTGGTCTGCGCCCTGCGCAACCCCGGGCGCTATCGTTCGGTGTCGGCGTTCTCGCCGATCAGCAATCCGATGGATTGCCCCTGGGGCGAGAAGGCGTTTTCCCGCTACCTGGGCGAGGACCGTGCGCGCTGGCGCGAGTGGGACGCCAGCGTGCTGCTGGCTGAGGCCGGGCAGTGCCCGCCGTTGCTGGTGGACCAGGGCGATCGCGATGACTTCCTCGACAAGCAGCTCAAGCCGCAGGCGCTGGAGCAGGCGGCGCGCAAGGGCGGCCATGCGCTGACCCTGCGCCTGCAGCCGGGCTATGACCATAGCTACTACTTCATCGCCAGCTTCATTGATGAACACCTGCGTCATCATGCGGTGGCGTTGGGCAGGGTTTAAAGGTCGATCGCTTTTCGTCTGTAGGAGCGGCCTTGTGCCGCGAAAGGGCCGCGAAGCGGCCCCAGGATGTCAGCGTCACCGCCAGTCCCGCCGGGGCTGCTGCGCAGCCCTTTCGCGGCACAAGGCCGCTCCTACAGCGCCGCCCAATACTGCATGAAAGCAGGTAGAATCACGCCCTGACTCAATCAGGGCGTTTTTCTATGCGTATTGGCCACGGCTACGATGTCCACCGTTTCTGCGACGGTGATTTCATTACCTTGGGCGGGGTGCGTATCCCCCACAAGTTCGGCCTGCTGGCCCACTCCGACGGCGACGTGCTGCTGCACGCCCTGAGCGATGCCCTGCTTGGCGCTGCGGCGCTGGGCGATATCGGCAAGCATTTCCCCGACACCGACCCGCAGTTCAAGGGTGCCGACAGTCGCGTGCTGCTGCGCCATGTGGTCGCTGTCGTGCGCGACAAGGGTTGGAAGATCGGCAACGTCGACGCCACCATCGTCGCCCAGGCGCCGAAGATGGCCCCGCATATCGAAACCATGCGCCAGCAGATCGCCGCAGACCTGCAGGTCGAACTCGACCAGGTCAACGTCAAGGCCACCACCGAAGAAAAGCTGGGCTTCACCGGTCGCGAGGAGGGCATCGCCGTGCACGCGGTCGCCCTGCTGCTGCCAGCATGACCGAACTGGAACTGCTGGGCCCACGGGCCTCGGGCGATGCATTGGGCACTGCAGTGCTCAAGGCGGTGGCCGAAGACTTCCAGGTCGATGAAGTCCTTGATATCCCGCTGTCCGGTCAGGGCGAGCACCTGTGGCTGTGGGTCGAGAAGCGCGACCTCAACACCGAGGAGGCGGCCCGCCGCCTGGCCCGCGCCGCCGGCGTGCCGGTGCGCGCCATCAGCTATGCCGGCCTCAAGGACCGCCAGGCCCTGACCCGCCAGTGGTTCAGCCTGCACCTGCCGGGCAAGGCCGACCCCGACCTGTCCCGCGCGGAGGACGACACCCTGCGGGTGCTCAAGCAGGTGCGCCACCAGCGCAAGCTGCAGCGTGGCGCGCACTCGGCCAATGGCTTCACCTTGCGCCTGACCGCGCTGCAGGCCGACCGCCCGGCCCTCGATGCCCGCCTGGAGCAACTCAAGCTGCAGGGCGTGCCCAATTACTTCGGCAGCCAGCGTTTCGGCCATGGCGGTGGCAACGTGCATGATGCCCAGGACTGGGCCGCACGCCAGGCATTGCCCGAGCAGCGTAACGTGCGCTCGCGGTTGTTGTCGGCCGGGCGCAGCTACCTGTTCAACCAGGTGCTGGCCGCCCGGGTGGCAGACGGCAGCTGGCAGCGCGCCAAGGTCGGCGACCTGCTGGCGTTCACCGACAGCCGCAGTTTCTTCCCGGCAGGGGAGGCCGAGTGCAGCGATCCGCGCCTGGCCATTCTCGACCTGCATCCCACCGGCCCGCTGTGGGGCGAGGGGCAATCGCCGTGCGCTGGCGCGACCCAGGCGCTCGAGAGCGAAGTCGCCGCCCGCCATCCGGCGTTGTGCCAATGGCTGGCGCGAGCGGGCATGGATCACGAACGGCGCATCCTGCGGCTCCCTATTGGGCGTCTGTCGTGGCATTATCCCGAGCCTGATATCCTGCAACTGGAATTCGTCCTTCCGGCCGGATGCTTCGCCACCGTGGTGGTGCGCGAACTCGTCGATCTGGTGCCGGCAGGGCAGACGGACAGCCCATGCGTATTCTGATTTCGAATGACGACGGTGTTACCGCACCCGGCATCGCCGCGCTGTATGAAGCGCTGGCGGATTACGCCGAGTGCGTGGTGATTGCCCCGGATCAAGACAAGAGCGGCGCCAGCAGTTCGCTGACGCTCGACCGGCCGCTGCACCCGCAGACCCTGGCCAACGGCTTCATCAGCCTCAACGGCACGCCCACCGACTGCGTGCACCTGGGGCTCAACGGCCTGCTGCCGGAAACCCCCGACATGGTGGTGTCCGGCATCAATCTGGGTGCCAACCTGGGGGATGACGTGCTGTATTCCGGCACGGTCGCCGCCGCGCTGGAAGGGCGTTTCCTCGGCGGCACCTCGCTGGCCTTCTCGCTGCTTTCGCGTCTGCCCGATAACCTGCCGACCGCCGCCTACATCGCCCGGCGTCTGGTCGAGGCGCAGTCGCGCCTGGAGCTGCCACCGCGCACCGTGCTCAACGTCAACATCCCCAACCTGCCGCTGGAGCACATCCGCGGCATCCAGCTTACCCGCCTGGGGCACCGGGCGCGTGCCGCGGCGCCGACCAAGGTGGTCAACCCGCGGGGCAAGGAAGGTTACTGGATCGCCGTGGCCGGCGATGCCGAGGATGGCGGGCCGGGTACCGATTTCCATGCGGTGATGCAAGGCTACGTGTCGATCACGCCGTTGCAGCTGGACCGTACCTTCAACGTTGCCTTCGAGCGCCTCGACGGCTGGCTGGAGGGCGTGCTCTGATGCGCGAACAGGACGATCTGCAGCGTCGCGGCATCGGCATGACCTCCCAGCGTACCCGGGAGCGGCTGATCCAGCGCCTCTACGAAGAAGGCGTGTCGAACGCCAAGGTACTCGAGGCCATTCGCCGCACCCCGCGCCACCTGTTCGTCGATGAAGCCCTGGCCCATCGAGCCTACGAGGACACGGCGCTGCCGATCGGCCACAACCAGACGATCTCCCAGCCGTTCATGGTCGCGCATATGAGCGAGCTGCTGCTGGAGGCCGGGCCCCTGGACAAGGTGCTGGAGATCGGCACCGGTTCTGGCTACCAGACCGCGATCCTGGCCCAGCTGGTGGAGCGGGTGTTCTCGGTGGAGCGGATCAAGGTCCTGCAGGACCGGGCCAAGGAGCGCCTGGTCGAGCTCAACCTGCGCAACGTGGTGTTCCGCTGGGGCGACGGCTGCGAAGGCTGGCCGGCGCTGGCGCCGTACAACGGCATCATCGTTACCGCGGTCGCCCCGGAAGTGCCCCAGGCACTGCTCGACCAGCTGGCGCCGGGCGGGCGCATGGTGATCCCGGTCGGGCCGGCGGGGGAGACCCAGCAGCTGATGCTGATCGTGCGCGAAGAACATGGCTTCTCGCGCCGGGTACTCGGGGCCGTACGCTTCGTACCCCTGCTCAACGGCCCGCTGGCCTGACCTGCGCAACGGAATATTTGCGCCGGCGACGAATTCTTGCGCCTGGCCCCTGTCTATCTGGCGTGGCGTTTTTCGTACACCGATCAGGCCAACAGCGAGTCACCCCAAGGTGGGTGGCTCGGTTATAATTGAAACAATATTGCATTTCGTATCGTCATTTTTGACAGCATGAGGGGAGCGCGGGTGGGTCACACAGGCATGCGGCAGCGCAAGGAACGGTCGGTATTGAAGCTTCTGGTGATTGCGCTGGCCATGGGGACCCTGTTGGCTGGCTGTTCCAGCACCAGCTCCAACGGCGCCCGCGTGGTCGACCGCAACAACGCCGCGCCCAAGCGCCCGACCGTCACCTCGGGGCAGTACATCGTCAAGCCCGGCGACACGCTGTTCTCCATCGCCTTCCGCTATGGCTGGGACTACAAGGAGCTGGCGGCGCGCAACAACATTCCCGCCCCCTACACCATCCGTCCGGGCCAGCCGATTCGTTTCAGCAGCGGCGCGGGGGGCAGCACCACGGTTGTCAGCAGCCCTTCTTCGTCGAGCAAGACCACCGTCATCCGCCGACCGGTCGGCAGCACCGCGCCGACGACCAGTAATGGCAAAAGTGCCACTACTGCCTCTTCCACCACCTCGCAAACGGTTGCCCAGGTGCCCGCCGCAGAGCGCGCCGTCGGCGGTTGGACGTGGCCGGCGAGCGGCGTACTGATTGGTAAATTCGCTTCAAACGGTAGTTTGAATAAAGGCATTGATATCGCCGGTGATTTGGGACAGCCTGTTTTTGCTGCGTCTGATGGAGCGGTGGTCTACGCCGGCAGTGGCTTGAGGGGCTATGGCGAGCTCATCATCATCAAACACAGCGATACCTACGTCAGTGCCTACGGTCACAACCGCAGGCTTTTGGTTCGGGAGGGGCAGCAGGTCAAGGCAGGGCAGACGATCGCAGAAATGGGGTCCACGGGCACTGATCGGGTGAAGCTGCATTTCGAGATTCGCCGCCAGGGCAAACCCGTCGATCCTCTCCAGTTCCTGCCACGCCGTTGATCATTGTCCCGGCCTGTTCCTTGGATGTAGAGGGGACAGGCTCCAGCGCTGCCATGGAAGGGTGACGCTCGAGTCTGAGTTCGAACTCAGCAAAGGACTATAACAATGGCTCTCAGTAAAGAAGTGCCGGAGTTTGACATCGACGATGACCTCCTTCTCATGGAGACGGGCATCGTTTTGGAAACGGATGTGGTGTCAGACGAACCTGCTGTACCTTCGGTTCGGACCAAGTCGAAACAGGGCGCATCGCTCAAGCAGCACAAGTACATCGACTACAGTCGCGCACTTGATGCCACTCAACTGTATCTCAATGAAATCGGCTTCTCGCCCCTGCTTTCGCCAGAGGAAGAAGTGCATTTCGCGCGCCTGTCGCAAAAAGGCGACCCGGCCGGTCGCAAGCGCATGATCGAAAGCAACCTGCGCCTGGTGGTCAAGATCGCCCGCCGTTACGTCAATCGTGGCTTGTCGTTGCTCGACCTGATTGAGGAAGGCAACCTGGGACTGATCCGTGCGGTGGAGAAATTCGACCCCGAGCGGGGCTTCCGCTTCTCGACCTACGCGACCTGGTGGATCCGCCAGACCATCGAACGGGCGATCATGAACCAGACCCGCACCATCCGCCTGCCCATCCACGTGGTCAAGGAGCTCAACGTCTACTTGCGCGCTGCCCGCGAGCTGACGCAGAAACTCGACCACGAGCCGTCGCCGGAAGAAATCGCCAGCCTGCTGGAGAAACCGGTGGCCGAGGTCAAGCGCATGCTCGGCCTGAACGAGCGGGTGTCCTCGGTGGATGTCTCGCTCGGCCCTGACTCGGACAAGACGCTGCTCGACACGCTCACCGACGATCGCCCCACCGATCCGTGCGAACTACTGCAGGACGACGACCTGTCGCAGAGCATCGACCAGTGGCTGGGCGAGCTGACCGACAAGCAGCGCGAGGTGGTGGTGCGGCGTTTCGGCCTGCGTGGGCATGAAAGCAGCACCCTCGAGGATGTCGGCCTGGAGATCGGCCTGACCCGCGAGCGCGTGCGGCAGATCCAGGTCGAAGGCCTCAAGCGTCTGCGCGAGATCCTTGAGAAGAATGGCCTGTCCAGCGAGTCGCTGTTCCAGTAGTCACTGACGTGCTTAGGCGAACGCCCCGACTTGTTCGGGGCGTTTGCGTTTTAGATTGGCTGATCTGACGCCATCGCGGGGCAAGCCCGCTCCCACGCTGCTTTTGGGGGCTGGACGCGAAACCTGTAGGAGCGGGCTTGCCCCGCGAAGGCGTCCTCAATACCAACCCCATAGCCTGCTCCCCTGCGAAGTATTTATTTCTCCACCCTCGTAGCATCGCGTGTAAGCATTTGCTCACTCGTCATGTAAGTGATCGCTGTAGGGATCAGTAAATCAATGTCGTTTCCAACGGCGTACTTTTTCTAACTAACTGATATTTATGACTTTTATAAATATCAAAAGATGTGTCACCTGAATCATCCTGAGATATTCGCCGCTTGTTCCCTACCGGGGAATCGCTAGTATTCGAACTGTGTCAAGGGACAGACACAGGCCTTCAAGGATGACGGCCAGGGACATCGCGGGACGCGATTCATCAGGATGATGATTGGGACATACAGGGACTACGGAAAAAATGTGGGCGGGTCAAACCGCCCCTTTTTTTTGCCCGTCGGAAATGAAAAAAGGCCCTTTCGGGCCTTTTTCGCAACTGGGCGCTATCAGCGCTCCAGGTCGGCAATCTTGCCCGTCTTGCCATCCCACTCTTCGGCGTCCGGCAGGGCGTCTTTCTTCTCGGTGATGTTCGGCCAGATCTCCGCCAGCTCGGCGTTCAGCTCGATGAAGTTCTCCATGCCGGACGGCACTTCGTCTTCCGAGAAAATCGCCTGGGCCGGGCACTCCGGCTCGCACAGCGCACAGTCGATGCACTCGTCCGGGTGAATCACCAGGAAGTTCGGGCCTTCGTAGAAGCAGTCCACCGGACAGACTTCCACGCAGTCGGTGTACTTGCATTTGATGCAGTTGTCGGTGACGACGAAGGTCATTTCTAATTCTCTCCTCAGGCGACGGCAGCTTGCCCTTCCTTACCAGGGCAGCGCGGTTCACGGTGCTGGCTGCAGGCCAGGCTAATAACCTGCAGTGCTCGCAAACCGCGCCGGATTCTACCAGCTTGCGCGGTGGGCCGTTATAACAGGTTTTTCAGTTGATATAGCATTTCGATAGCTTGGCGCGGTGTCATGTCGTCCAGGTCCAGCTTGCCCAGCTTCTCGATGGCTGGGTGTGGCAGGCTGGCGAACAGGTCGCTCTGGTGCGGCACGTGAGGCATGTTGTCGCGGGCTGGCGTGACCGGCGCCTCGTGGGGCAGGCTGGCGGTTTCCAGCCGGCCGAGGTGCTCGCGGGCGCGTTGGATCACCGCCGCCGGCACGCCCGCCAACTGCGCCACGGCCAGGCCGTAGCTCTGGCTCGCCGGGCCCGGCAGGACGTGGTGCAGGAACACGATGCGTTCGTTGTGCTCGGTGGCGTTCAGGTGCACGTTGGCCACCAGCGGCTCGCTGTCCGGCAGCACGGTCAGTTCGAAGTAGTGGGTGGCGAACAGCGTGTAGGCGCGCAACTGGGCCAGGCGCTCGGCGGCGGCCCAGGCCAGCGACAGGCCATCGAAGGTACTGGTGCCGCGTCCGACTTCGTCCATCAGCACCAGGCTGCGGTCGGTGGCGTTGTGCAGGATGTTGGCGGTCTCGCTCATCTCGACCATGAAGGTCGAACGCCCGCCGGCCAGGTCGTCGCTGGAGCCGATACGGGTGAAGATGCGGTCGACCGGCGACAGTTCGCAGGCGGCTGCCGGGACGAAGCTGCCGATATGGGCCATCAGCACGATCAGCGCGGTCTGGCGCATGTAGGTGGACTTACCGCCCATGTTCGGGCCGGTGATGATCAGCATGCGCGTGCTGTTGTCCAGGCCCAGGTCGTTGGCCACGAATGGCGTGGTCAGCACCTGCTCGACCACCGGGTGACGGCCCTGCTCGATGCGCAGGCACGGCTCCTCGACGAAGCTTGGGCAGTTCAGGTCCAGGTTCAGGGCGCGCTCGGCCAGGTTGCTCAGCACATCCAGTTCGGCCAGGGCGGCGGCGCTGTCCTGCAGCGGCGCCAGGTGTTCGATCAGGGTTTCGAGCAAGGCGTCGTAGAGCATCTTCTCGCGGGCCAGGGCGCGGCTCTTGGCCGACAGCGCCTTGTCCTCGAAGGTCTTGAGCTCGGGGGTGATGAAGCGTTCGGCGCCCTTGAGCGTCTGCCGCCGGATGTAGTCGGCGGGTGCCTGCTCGGCCTGCTTGGTCGGCAGTTCGATGAAGTAGCCGTGCACGCGGTTGTAGCCGACCTTGAGGTTGGCCAGGCCCGTGCGGGCCTTCTCGCGGGCTTCCAGGTCGATGAGGAACTGGCCGGCGTTCTCGCTGATCGCCAGCAGCTCGTCCAGTTCGCTGTCATAGCCGGTCTTGAGCACGCCACCGTCGCGGATCACCGCCGGTGGGTTGTCGATGATCGCCCGCTCCAGCAGGCCGGCCAGCTCCGGATAGGTGCCGGTGATCGCGGCCAGGCGCGCCAGGTGTGGCGCCTCCAGCTCGGTCATGGCGTTCTGCAGCTCGGGCAGGGCGCCGAGGGCGTCGCGCAGGCGCGCCAGGTCACGGGGACGGGCGTTGCGCAGGCCGATCCGCGCGAGGATCCGCTCGATGTCGCCGATTTCCTTGAGCTGCGGCTGCAGCTTCTCGAAACGGTAGCCGTCGAGCAGGCAGCGGATCGAATCCTGGCGTGCCCTGAGCACCTTCAGGTCGCGCAGCGGACGGTTCAGCCAGCGGGTCAGCAGGCGGCTGGCCATGGCGGTCTGGCAACGGTCGATGACCGATTGCAGGGTGTTGTCGCGGCCACCGGCCAGGTTGATGTCCAGCTCCAGGTTGCGGCGGCTGGCGGCATCGAGGATGACCGTGTCGTCCAGGCGCTCGTGACGCAGGCTGCGCAGGTGGGGCAGGGCGGTGCGCTGGGTTTCCTTGGCGTAGGTCAGCAGGCAGCCGGCGGCGCCGATGGCCAGGGTCAGCTTGTCGCAGCCAAAGCCCTTGAGGTCCTGGGTGGCGAACTGCTGGCAGAGGCTCTTGCGCGCCGTGTCGCGGTCGAAGTCCCACGGTGCGCGGCGACGGGCGCCGGGGCGCTTTTCGGCCGGCAGGCCCTGCGGCCAGTCGTCGGGGATCAGCAGTTCCACCGGGTTGATGCGTTCGAGCTCGGCCAGCAGGTTCTCCCAGCCCTTGATTTCCTGCACGGTGAAGTTGCCGCTGGTGATGTCCAGCACCGCCAGGCCGAACAGGCGCTCGTCACCCAGCAGGGCGGCGATCAGGTTGTCGCGGCGCTCGTCGAGCAAGGCCTCGTCGCTGATCGTGCCCGGGGTGATGATGCGCACCACCTGGCGCTCCACCGGGCCCTTGCTGGTGGCCGGGTCGCCGATCTGCTCGCAGATGACCACCGACTCGCCGAGCTTGACCAGCTTGGCCAGGTAGCCTTCCAGCGAGTGGAACGGAATCCCGCACATGGGAATCGACTGGCCCGCCGACTGCCCGCGGGCGGTCAGGGTGATATCCAGCAGTTTCGCGGCTTTCTTCGCATCTTCGTAGAAGATCTCGTAGAAATCGCCCATGCGGTAGAACATCAGCTGGTCTGGGTGCTGGTTTTTCAGCTTCCAGTACTGCTGCATCATCGGGGTGTGTGCGCTGAGATCGGAAATTGCTTTATTCATCAGTGAGTTGCAGGCAAGTCTTTGGAGGACTGGGGCAGGATTGGGGTGACGTCCACGGTTGAAACACCGTGATACGCCTGCTGTGCCACCTAAAAGGCTGGCGAGAGGGTATCACGAACGACGGGTCGCCTTCTGTCAGAAAATCGAGGCATCAGTTCATCGCGGTTGGCAGCTTTCGTGCGACAACCAGCCGTGATCCTCCCAGGGGCAGGTTCAGCCCCCGTCGAATCATTGCCAGTTCAAGGTTCAATGCCCACTCAAAGATCCCGTTCAACGCAGGGTGGATGCGCAGTTCGGCCATTTCGTCGGGCTTTGCGTCGTCTGAGTGCTTTTTCATCAGACGGGACAGGTACATCGCTGGCAGCAAGGTGCTGACAAACGAGGTGCTTCGAACGACTTCCAATCCAGCCCGGACCATCTTGCCATGCAGTTCACTGGCCTCATATCGCCTGACATGACAGGCATGTACATCCACGGAGCTCCACAGCCAGCGATGTTGCGGAACGGTGATGAACAACATGCCGTTTGGCGCCAGGGCCCTGGCCATCTGATCCAGAACCTGCTCATCCTCTTCGATATGCTCAAGCACATCGAAAGCTCCGATGACATCCGGTGCTGACGCGAAATTGATTTGCCTGGCATCCATTTGTTGGAACTCGACATCGGGAAGCCGCTGCCGCGCGTAAACCAGGCCTTCATTGAAGTACTCGCTGCCCGAGAGGTGTGCTTCAGGGAATGCACGGGCCACGGCAGATATGACGAACCCTGTGCCGCAGCCGACCTCATGAAATGAGGTCAGCTGCGGCATGTACTTTTTCAGTGCCCAGATGATGATTTTGTTTCTAGCGCGAAACCAGAAGTTCTTGCCCTCCAGGCTCGCCAATTCCTGATAGAAGTCTTTGCGGAAACCGGTTTTCATTTCGAGTCACCACGAAATACGAAATACTTGCAGGCCAGGAAACCATAAAGCGCGACGACCAGGATGGCGACTGCCTGCACGGCCTGATGGGGGTAACCAAGTAGGTCGGAGAAAATGAGCAATAACAAAAAATTCAGCAAGTAGCCGATGATATGCATTTGCACATAACGAAGCATTGCGCCACGTTGCTTACCTTGCATGAAAGTCCATTGATGGTTGGCGATGAAGCCGAAGACTACGCCGATGAGGTACATGAGTGTCATCGAGAGTTTCTTGCCGACGTCTGCGTAGACGAGGAGCAGGTAGCCAAGATAGACCAGGCCATTGCTCGTTACGCCAACAATGCCGTAACGAATTAATTGGGCAAGGGTGGTGGCGCTTGGGGATCTCAACGTCAGCACCTCAGAAGGTCTTTTGTCTGACGATGTACAGCGGCCGCTTCTTGGTTTCGTCGAACGTCTTGCCGATATAGATGCCGACAACACCCTGAATGGAGATGATCACCCCGCCAATGAAGAACAGCGACACCATCAGGCTGGTCCAGCCAGGTACGACCGCACCGTGCAGTAACGTGGTGGTGAGCAGGTAGGCGCCATACAGGAAAGACAGCAATGCCATGGAAAAACCGAGCTTGACCGCTAACCGCAGAGGCTTGTCGGAATAGGCGATGATGGTTTCCATCGCCAGATCCCAGAGTTTCGAGAAGGTATAGGTGCTCTCGCCATGTGGGCGCTCGGCGTGCTCGACCGCAATACCGGTGGTGTTGAACCCCATCCAGTGGACCAGGGCACCAAAAAAGCGCAGTTGCTCACGCATCTGGCAGAGGTTGTCGACCACCTTGCGGGAGATGATCCGAAAGTTGCCACTGTCGCCATCGTAGTCAAAGTCGGCCAGGTAACTGAACATCTTGTAGAACAGCCACGACGTGAGCCGCTTGAGTGGCGCGTCACGGCGTTTGCCGCGCAGCGCTAGGACAATGTCGAAGCCTTCCTGGGCCTTGGCATAAAGGCGCGGGATTTCCTCGGGCCGATCCTGCAGATCACAGTCCATGACGACGACCCACTGACCGCGACAGCTGTCCAGGCCTGCGGTGATACCGTAGTGTTGTCCGAAATTGCGGCTTAACTGGATACCCCGGACACGGGGATCACTTGCGGCGAGCCGTTCGATGATCTCCCATGAGCGATCGCCCCCACAGTCCTCGACCAGCAGAATCTCGAAATCAAGAGAAATCGTCTCCAGCGAGGCTTTCAGGCGTCGGTACAATTCGTCGAGAGATTGCTCAGCCTTGTAGACCGGTATGACAACCGACAATAGAGGATCTGCAGTCTGTAGTGGCATCGTATTCCGTGACTTTCTTGTTGAGCGTTGAATTGACTGTTACCAGTACTGCATGTAGCCAAACAGAAGTTCTTGACGGTAATAGAACACGCCGCAAGCCGTGTGTGCGAAGAACACGCTGAGGCAGAGGCCGTACTTTATCTTATCGAACACGGTGCGGGTCAGGGACTTGCGATCACCGAGCAGGAACGCCAGCGAGAACAGGAATGCCAGGTACAGGCCGATCTGCCCGCTCCACCAGAAGTTGCCGGCATACATTCGATAGCCACTTTCGGCGAAGAAGTAGGTGAGGATCATGCCCATCAGCAGGCACAGGAACGCCAGCACGAAGGCCTTGTTCTGTGTGCTCGCCTTGGGATAGGAGAGCAGCACAAGCAGCGGGAAGGCAATCGACAGGAACAGCTTGCCAGTCAGGAAATTCGAGTAGTGGGAGAATGTTTCGAATGGCAGGAACAGCACGTGGCTTTCTTCATTGCCCGTCCCGGTGGAAAGCCCTTGGTAAAAGTAGGTGTGGAAGAACTGAAGGCTGAGCACCAGTAGGACAGGGAGGAAAAAGGCCCCGTAGATGTACGGGCGTTTCAGGGTGGAATGCAGTTGCTGGGTGATCATCAGGAACAGCACGAACGCCGGCAGGACGATCAGCAGGAAGTTCGGTTTGGAAATACCGCAGACGAAAATCGCAGCAGCAAACGCGAGGGCACTGGGCAGTGGATCTCCTGCGGGGCGGTCCACTGTCTTCAGGGCATAGCAGAACACGATCAATGACAACGGTTTGAGCAGCAGCATGGTGGGGCTGTGGTAGACCGTGATGCCGATGTAGCCGAAGTACAAGTGGTTATCGACGAAAAAGAACGCCTGCAGCGGTGTCACCAGGAGCAGGCAGACAGAGAACACAAAGGCAACGGGCAACGATGTGCGGGGCGCGAGAACACGGTAGCTGAGGATGGCCAGCAATGAAATGGCCAGGAGGATCACCACAGTTGAAGCCGCGATGTAGTCGATGGCCAGCAATTTTTTCGCAACGATGACCAGAACGTGATAAAGCGGGTGCGGAAGTATGAGCTTGCCGTGCTCTTCGATTTCGCTCGCCCATTTCAGGTGGGCGACATAGTCACCGCCAATGGCGGATAGCTTGCTGATCAGCGGTTCGAAGATGGCGACGCTGATGGCCAGCAATGCGAAGTACACCGCACCTTCGATCAAGCGACTGGATGTTGTCGTCACACGACTTTCGCTATGGGGTATCACCGGACCCTCCCTGTTTTCGTTGAGCGGTTCAATTGTCCTGGACACGGCCAGGGGCACTGGCTGCGCCTTGTTGTGATCCGGATACCTGATAGCAGGCATCCGAAACAGTCGGTTCTTGAACATGGCACTGCGCCCTGCGCGGATTATTTTCATGCGGCGCTGGCAATTGGGCCGAGGAGTATACCCGTAGCTTTACTGCGGCGTCCCGACGGCGACCGGCTGTTGCGAATCAGAAATCACTGACCTTTGCCATCCCTCGATTGCATTTTGCATATGCTCTCGCTACTATGCATTCTATGCAAAAGCGCAACGTAGCCTCCGTACTTAGAGAACTGCTCGCCCGCCACGGCCTGTCCCCCACAGAGCTGCATCGGCGCACGGGCGTGCCTCAATCCACCCTGTCGCGGATTCTCAGCGAGAAGATCGTCGATCCTTCGGACAAGCACGTCTCGAAGATCGCCGAGTACTTCGGCGTGAGCACCGACCAGTTGCGCGGCCGCGTCGAACTGGGTGAGTCCCGTGACGCGGCCCCGCTCGCCCAGGGCCACGCAGCCCTGAGCGATATCAGCCTGTGGGACGATGAAACCCCCGTCGAGGACGACGAGGTGTCCGTTCCTTTTCTTCGTGAGGTCGAGTTGGCAGCAGGATCAGGAAGATTCGTCATCGAGGAAAGCGAGAACGCTCGCTTGCGCTTCGGCAAACGCAGCCTGCGCCACAATGGCGTGCAGTTCGACAACGCCAAGTGCGTGACGGTGCGCGGCAACAGCATGCTGCCGGTGCTGCGCGATGGCGCCACGGTCGGGGTCAATACCGGTAAAAGCACCATCGGCGATATCATCGACGGTGACCTTTATGCCATCAACCACAATGGCCAGCTGCGGGTGAAACAAGTGTACCGCCTGCCTACCGGCATTCGCCTGCGCAGCTTCAACCGCGACGAGCACCCCGACGAGGACTACAGCTTCCAGCAGATGCAGGAAGAACAGATCAGCCTCCTTGGCCACGTCTTCTGGTGGGGCATGTACGCCCGTTGATCCCCAGCCCTCGATAAAAACCCGCCTCGGCGGGTTTTTTTTCGCCCTCAGAAAACCCCTACAGCCACGTCAGATCAGGCCTCCATGCATAGAAGCAAAAGCTGATGCATAAAAATTTGAATTTGTGCATTGACTGCATATGCATGAGTGCATAAAATGTATCCCAAGCCGGACGCAAACCGGTTGAGATACAGGCAGCGATGAACAGGCCTCGACTGTTCAGAGGGTTGGCAACTGGCCCGGGTGTGCAGCGTAAAGCACCACGATCAGTTATCCGGCGGGCAGGCGGCCGCGGTCGGAGTCACCAATTTGAAGCGCAACCGCACGGCGTCACCAGTCGTGGCCGGCGGTTACACCGCGCATTACTGAAAAGCCTGCAGGGCGGGCTTTTTGGAATGCCGAGTCAAGCCAATCACGATCCGCCGGCATGTCGCCGGCGGGCAACACACAGGAGGCAGGAACGTGACGAACGAGCAACAGGCGTTGCTGGAGATGCCGCTCTGGCTGGTGATCCTCCTGGCATTGCTGGGCGGGCTTTCCGGCGAGATGTGGCGCGCCGACAAGGCCGGCGCCCGCGGCTGGGGGCTGCTCAGGCGGCTGGCGCTGCGCTCCGGGGCCTGCATGGCCTGCGGGGTATCGACGGTCATGCTGCTGTACGCCAGCGGCATGTCGATCTGGAGTGCCAGTGCCTTTGGCTGCCTCACCGCCATGGCTGGCGCCGACGTGGCCATCGGTCTCTATGAGCGCTGGGCCGCGCGCCGGCTGGGGCTGGACGACCAGCCCGCAGTGGCGCGCCAGGACGAAGAATGAACGCGGTAACAAGGAAGAAAGCGGATGTTCAACGAGTTTCGCTGCGGTAAATGCAACCGCTTGCTGGCCCGCATCGGCGGGTCGGCGCTGGTCCAGATCAAGTGTTCGCGCTGCGCGACCTTGAACCACATGAAGGCCACGGGCCTCGACAACGTGCCACCGAGCGATCAGGACGGGCCGCAGAGCCCAGCTCCCCTTCAATCGATCCAGTAGGAGAAACACCATGGCAGGTCGTACCCGCATTCCTTTCAACGGCGTCGGCACTTCGGTGCTGCCCGCTTACCAGACCCTTTCGGCGGGCCAGTACCTGCTGTCGCCCAACCAGCGCTTCAAGCTGCTGCTGCAGGGCGATGGCAACCTGGTGATCCAGGACAACGGCGCCACCGTCTGGGTCGCCAATGAACAGCAACCCTTCAGTTCGAGCATTCCCCTGCGCAACAAGAAAGCCCCGCTGGCCTTCTACGTGCAGTACGGCGCATTCCTCGACGACTACTCGCGGCGCCGGGTGTGGCTGACCAACAACAGCACCTTCACCAGCAACGACCAGTGGAACCGCACGCACCTGGTGCTGCAGGACGACGGCAATATCGTGCTGGTCGACTCCCTGGCGTTGTGGAACGGCACGCCGGCCGTCCCGCTGGTGCCTGGCGCCGTCGACTCGCTGCTGCTGGCGCCTGGCTCCGAGCTGGTACAGGGCATGGTATACGGCGCGGGCGCCAGCAAGCTGGTGTTCCAGGGCGACGGCAATCTCGTGGCCTATGGCCCGAACGGCGCGGCCACCTGGAACGCCGGTACCCAAGGCAAGGGCGCCGTGCGCGCAGTGTTCCAGGGCGACGGCAACCTGGTGGTCTACGGTGCCGGCAACGCGGTGCTGTGGCATTCGCACACCGGCGGCCATGCCAGCGCGGTGCTGCGCCTGCAGGCCAACGGCAGCATCGCCATCCTCGACGAGAAACCGGTGTGGGCGCGCTTCGGCTTCCAGCCGACCTATCGCCATATCCGCAAGATCAACCCTGACCAGAAGCCAATCGACATCTGGACCTGGCACTTCTGAGCCGGGCGCCGGGCCTTCGCGGGCCCGGCCTTCGCCGAACCGAGCGTTCAAGGAGCACAAGCATGAGCGAACTGGCCCAGTTGTACGCGGCCGTCACCTCCACCCTGCGGGCGGCGTTGCCGGCCTTCGCCACGGTCGCCACGGAGGGCGACGACATTACCGAGCCGGCCCTGCCCGCCTTGGTGCATGGCGTGTTGCGCATGCGTGGCGACGAGGCGCTGCGTGACGGTCGCTCATTGCTGATGACGACCTTCGAAGCCCGCGTCACCGCCCAGGGCACCCCCGCGCAGGCACGGACGCAGGCCGGCGTGCTGGCGGCGCAGCTGATCGATGTGCTGCGCCAGCAGTCCTGGGGCCTCGATTACGTCGAGGGCGCACGGGACATCCTCGCCGAAGCCGAGGGCAGCACCTGGCGGGTGCAATGGGAACAACCGGTCCTGCTGGGGAATGCCCACTGGCCTTGGCCCGACCAGCCGCCGGGCAGCCTGATGCTGGGCTTCGCCCCGGACACCGGGCTCGGCAACCAGGACAAGTACCTGTCACCGGAGGACCTGGCATGAGCTACGCCAGCGCCATGCACGATCGCATGCTGGCCAGCCTGGTGATCCCCTGCCGGGTGGTGGCGGTGGACCTGGCCACGGCCCGGGTGCGGGTGTCCGACGGCGGTGGCTGGACCAGTGCTTGGGTGCGCTGGCATGCCCAGGCTGCCGGCAAGGCCCGCCACTGGCGAGTGCCGAGCCTGGACGAGCAGGGCGTGCTGATCAGCCCCAGCGGCGAACCGGCCCTGGGCACCTTCGTCCCGGGGTTGTACGGCAATGCCGGGACGGCGCCGGACAACCGCGACCATATCGAAGTCTGGCGCTTCGACGACGGCGGCTCGCTGACCTACGACTGGCAGGCCAAACGCTATGACATCCAGCTGCCCAGCGGCCAGGCCACGGTCAAGGTCGGCGCCAGCACCCTGGTGGTCAGCGACAACGCCATCACCCTCGACGCTGCGTCGATCACCCTGACCGGCACGGTCGCCATCAACGGTCCGCTGACGGTCAGCGGCGACATCAACGGCGGTGGCCGGATCATCGACACGGCCGGCAACACCGCCAACCACAAGCACTGAACAATGGCCTGGAGCCCAGCAAGATCGCCATTGAGCGACATGAACGCGGTGAGTGCCGCGCCCCCTCATTTCGACTCAAAAGGTAAAGCAACATGGAAGCAGTAAAAGTCGGCAAGCATTTCTTCAACGCCCACCCAACCGCCGTCAGCCAGGTCTTCAGTGCCGCGGACAACAAGGATGGCGTGTACCTGCGCACCGCCACCCTGTGCACCGGCGGCGGCATCCTCAACCTGTACACCGGCCCGAAGGCGCCGGCCTACATCGGCGACATGAGCGTCCACGCCATCATGGGCGGGATCAACGGCGGCATCGACTCGCAGTACACCCTGCCTTATCCGCTGTTCATCCCGGCGGGTTACGGCCTGTGGACCGTCGCCAACAACGCCACGGCGGCCATCGCCCTGACCTACGACTTCGTCTCCTGAAGCGGCTGCCCGGCTTGTCCGGGCAACCCATTCCTTTCTTCCAGGTGATAACCATGCGCTATCCGAACAGGCTATCTGGAGCCTCAATCCCAGGAGGTGCCCCATGATCGGCATGGACCGCCGCACCGGCCAGCCCCTGTCGGGCGTGGCCCACCTGCGTCAATCCATCGAAGACATCCTCACCACGCCGCTTGGCAGCCGGCGCATGCGCCCGGAGTACGGCAGTCAGCTGCGCCGCTACGTCGACCTGCCGGTCAACGAAGGCTGGAAAAGTGCGGTGCAGGCGGAAGTGGCCCGCGCCCTCGGGCGCTGGGAACCGCGCCTGAAGCTGGACCGGGTCAAGGTCGTGGCCGTGCTCGACGGCCAGGTCAGCCTGGCCTTGAGTGGCCGCTACCTGGGTGACGACGCGCTGGTGGAGGTGACTGTATGAGCCAGGTCGATCTGTCGAAACTGCCCGTCCCGCAACTGCTCGAAGACCTCGACTTCGAGGCACTGTACCTGGAGGACCTGGCCAGCTTCCGCGCCCAGATGGGCGACAGCTGGACCGCCAAACTGGAAAGCGACCCGGTGATCAAGCTGCTGGAGGTCGGTGCCTACCGCAAACTGCTCAACCGGGCGCGGGTCAACGATGCGGCCAAGTCTTTGCTGTTGGCCTACGCCCAGGAAGGCGACCTCGACCAGCTGGCGGCCAACGTCAGCCTGCAACGCCTGGTGATCCGGGCCGCGAACCCGAACACGATCCCGCCGATCGAGCTGCTCCTCGAGTCCGACGACGCGCTACGCGAAAGGGTGCAGCTGGTGTACGAAGGGCTGACCACGGCTGGCCCGCGCAACAGTTACATCCTCCATGCTCGCAACGCCTCGGGACGGGTCGCTGACGCGACCGCCGAGAGCCCGTCGCCAGCGGTGGTAGACGTCACGGTACTGAGCCTGGATGGTAATGGTAGGGCCGGCGCGCCACTGCTGGCGCAAGTCGCCAGCTACCTTAACGACGACGATATCCGCCCGGTTGCCGACCGGGTCAACGTGCGCAGTGCCGAGATCCTGCCCTACCGCGTAGAGGCGGTGCTGCACATGGCTGACAGTGGCCCGGAGTACGAAACGATACTCGGTGAATGCCGACGGCGCCTGGAGGCATGGGTCAACCCACGGCGACGATTGGGTGTCGAGGTAGCCCGCTCCGGTGTCGACGCACAGTTGCACATCGAGGGCGTGAGCCGGGTCGAGCTGGTGGATTGGACCGACATCCGCCCCACCAAGGCACAGGCAGCCTGGTGCACCGGCATCGACCTCAAGCGCGGGGGCTGACATGGACACGCTCTTGCCGCTCAATCGCACGCCGCTGGAACGCGCCCTGGAGGCGGCTGCCGACGAAGACCTCAAGGTCGGCCTGCGCACCCTCTACAACCCCGATACCTGCCCGGCGCACCTGTTGTACCAACTGGCCTGGGCCTGGTCGGTGGATCGCTGGGACGACCGCTGGAGCGAGTCGATCAAGCGCTCGGTGATCCGTTCGGCGTTCTTCGTCCACGCCCACAAAGGCACCCTCGGCGCCCTCCGGCGGGTGGTCGAACCGTTCGGCTACCTGATCGAAGTCGAGGAGTGGTGGCAGACACAGCCTGTCGGGGTGCCAGGCACATTCGCCCTGAAACTCGGGGTGACCGACGCCGGCATCAGCGAAGAAACCTACAACGAACTGTCGTCGCAGATCGACGATGCCCGACCGGTCAGCCGCCACCTGACCGGCCTGGTGATCAGCCTCGAAAGCCGTGGCGCCTTCTACCTTGGCTGCGCGCTGCAGGACGGCGATGAACTCGACGTCTACCCGCCAGCACCCCCTGACGTCATCGTCAGCGGTGCGATCGGGCGCGGTGGCCGGGAACACACAATCGATACCTTGGACATTGCACATGGTTGACCAGAATTCACAGTTCTACGCCATCCTCACCAAAGTGGGCGCGGCGAAGCAGGCCAATGCGGATGCCTTGGGCATTCCGTGGAAAATTACCCAGATGGGGGTGGGCGACGCCAATGGCCTCGACCCCACCCCCAATGCCACCCAGACCAGCCTGATCAACGAATGGCGTCGCGCACCGCTGAACCAGCTCAAGGTGGACGACAAGGACAGTTCGGTGATCGTCGCCGAGCAAGTCATCCCTGCGGAAGTGGGAGGCCGCTGGATCCGTGAAGTCGCGCTGTACGACGCCGACGGCGACATGGTTGCCGTGGCCAACTGCGCGCCCACCTACAAGCCGTTGCTCAACCAGGGTTCGGGCCGCACCCAGGTGGTGCGCCTGAACCTGATCGTCAGCAGCGCCAGCCTGGTACAGCTGAAGATCGACCCTGCGGTTGTCCTCGCTACCCGTGAATGGGTTACCGAGGAACTGGCCAGGCAAGACTTCAAACATTCGGTGCAGGCAGCCACCACCGGTCCCATCACCTTGAATGGGTTGCAGACCATCGACGGCGTCGCGCTGCTGGCGGGTGCCCGTGTACTGGTGAAAAACCAGGCGGCAGCCAAGGACAACGGCTTGTACCAGGTCGGCGCAAGTGCCTGGGTTCGCTGCAGTGATGCCGATACCGATGCCAAGGTCACACCTGGCTTGCTGGTGCTGGTGGAGAAAGGCACGGTCAATGGTGACAGCGGCTGGCAGCTGGTCACCGATGCAACGATCACATTGGGCGTGACGGCCCTGGCGTTCGAGATGGCGTTTGGCCGCACGGGTGTGTCCGAGGGTACGTATCGGAGCGTGCAGGTCGACAAGTACGGTCGCGTCGTTGCGGCGAGCAATCCGACCACCGTGGCGGGTTACGGTATCACCGACGCCTACACCAAGAGTGAAGTCTTCACCCGGGCGGAAACCTCCAATGCCGTGGCGCAGGCGGTTGCAGCCCTGGTTGGTTCGGCCCCGGCCGCACTGGACCAGCTCAACGAACTGGCGGCCGCGATCGGCAACGATCCGAACTTCGCCGCCACGATGGTCAACGAGCTGTCGAAGAAGGCCACCATCGAACAGGTGAATGCCATCGCAGGCCTGACCGCCGGCCATGTCGCCCACTTCGCGATGAGCGTGCCACCAGCGGGTTGGCTGAAGCGTAACGGCGCAGCGGTTTCGCGCGTGACCTATGCGCGCTTGTTCGCGGTCATCGGTACCCAGTTTGGCGCTGGCGATGGCTCGACGACGTTCAACCTGCCCGATGACCGTGGTTACTTCGACCGCGGCTGGTCGGATGGACGCAACGTCGACCCTGGCCGGGCATTGTTCTCGGATCAGGGCAGCCAGAACCTCGAACACGCCCACTCCGGGGCCACCTCGGCCGCGGGTGCCCACTCGCACGTGACGCTGCTGGTGAGGGAGCGGATCAATGCGGCAATGGTCACCAGCGGCGGTAACGCCGTGCTCGGTGACGAGATGGGCGATGGCGTGAACTCGGCCTATACCGACACGGCGCCGGCCCATGCCCACAGCTTCGTCACCAGCGTCAGCGGCGGCAATGAATCCAGGCCATTCAACCGGGCCTATCTGGCCTGTATCAAATTTTGAGAGTGCCCATGACCGATCAAATCATTCAAGGCGCCGTGGCGGCGGTGCAGTCCTACCTGGCCGCCACTACCACCTGGTGGCAACAGGCCGGTGTCGTTGCGCCGCTGGTGTGCAACGTCGACCCTGCCAGCGGTGAGTTTCTTGGGGCCTGCGCGGCCGATCCCAGCCCGCTCGAACCTGGAGTCTGGCTGATCCCGGCCCACAGCTATCGCATCCAACCGCCTGAGTTGAAGACGGGCTTCGCCGCCATCGCTACCCAGGATGGCAAGCACTGGGACCAGGTGGTCGATCATCGAGGCGCGACGGTGTATCGCACCGCCGATGGTGAGGCGCAGGTCTGGACCATGCTGGGCGAACTGCCTGGAGATTTCACGCTGCAAGCGCCGACCTCGGACTTCGATACCTGGAACGGCAGCGCCTGGGTTGTCAACCAGTTGGCCAGGGGCAAGGCGCTGCGCCAATCGGGCGCCCACAAGCAGGCACTGCTGGTCCGATACGCCACGCTGCGCATCTCGAGCCTGCAGGACGCCGTTGCCCTGGAAATGGCCACAGATGCCGAAGTAACGGCGCTGACGGCCTGGAAGCGCTACCGGATCGAACTGAACCGGTTGGATCTCTCGGCCGCGGCGCCCACCGCCGATAGTTGGCCGGCGAGCCCTGACGAGGCGGCGGCTGCCGACTGGCTGACCAGCCAAGGCTTCGAAGAAGTCGCCTGAACCTGAGCGCCCGCGACGCCGGGCGTTTTCCCAAACCGATCTACCCCTTCCAGGCCCTGCACCCGCAGGGCCTTTTCACACCTGAACCTGGAGCAAACCTACATGAGTGGATTCTTCCACGGCGTCACCGTGACCAATGTCGACACGGGTGCCCGCAACATCGCGTTGCCTTCGTCCTCGATCATCGGCCTGGTCGATACCTTCACCGAAGGCCCGGGCGTCACTGCAAAGGCCAACGACCTGGTACTGATCACCAGTGAGCGCGAAGCAGTGGCTGCGTTCGGTGGCAATGCCGCCATCACCAAGGCCTGCCGCGCCGTCTTCGCTCGCGCCAAGGCAGTTATCGTCGCCTGTGGCGTGGCCAAGGTCGATGACACTGCCGAACAGATCTCGGCGATTATCGGTACCGTCGGGATCAACGGCAAGCGTACCGGCCTGCAAGCGTTGCTCGACGGCAAAAGTCGATTCAATGCCCAACCGCGCCTGCTGATCGTTCCGGGCCACAGCTCGGTCAACACCATTGCCACCGCCCTGGTGGGCCTGGCCGACAAACTGCGTGGCATCGCCATCCTGGATGGCCCCAACACCACCGAAGAGCAAGTGCTTGCCTACGCCAAGCAGTTCGGCGCCAAGCGGGCCTTCATGGTCGACCCCGGCGTGCGCTACTGGGACAACGAGGCCCTGGCTACCGTCGATGCCCCCGCGTCGGCCTGGGTCGCCGGCCTGTTCGCCTACACCGACCGCGAGTACGGCTTCTGGGCTTCGCCTTCGAACAAGGAATTTGTCGGCATCACCGGCACCACCCGCGCCGTGGAATTCCTCGACGGCGATGACACCTGCCGCGCCAACCTGCTGAACAACGCCAACATCGCCACCATCATCCGCGACGACGGCTTCCGCCTGTGGGGCAACCGCACCCTGTCGAGCGACCCGAAATGGGCCTTCGTCACCCGCGTGCGGACCATGGACATCGTCATGGACGCGATCCTCTACGGCCACAAGTGGGCCGTCGACCGCTCCATCACCGCCACCTATGTCAAGGACGTCACCGAGGGCCTGCAGGCCTTCATGCGCGACCTGAAGAACCAGGGCGCGATCATCAACTTCGAAGTCTTCGCCGACCCGGAGCTGAACACCGCCAGCCACCTCGAGCAGGGCAAGGTGTACTGGAACATCCGCTTCACCGACGTCCCGCCTGCCGAAAACCCCAATTTCCGCGTCGAAGTCACCAACCAGTGGCTGACCGAAGTCCTCGATTCCGTCGCTTAAGGAGCGCATCTACATGGCAATGATTCCCGAAACCCTGGCCAACCTGAACCTGTTCGTCGATGGCGTCAGCTTCCAGGGCGATGTACCCAACCTGACCCTGCCCAAGCTCACGCTGAAGATGGAAGAGCACCGCCCCGGCGGCATGGACATGCCGGTCGAGATGGACCAGGGCATGGAAAAACAGGAAGCCGCCTTCACCACCACCGGCGTACGCCGCGAGTCGCTGAAGTTCTTCGGTCTGGCCGACGGCACCGCTTTCAACGGCACCTTCCGCGGCGCCTTCAAGGGCCTGAAGGGCAAGATCAACCCAGTCATCGTCACCCTGCGCGGTTCGCTGAAAGAGATCGACATGGGTGACTGGAAGTCCGGCGACAAGGCCGAGATCAAGCACAGCATCGCCGTCACCTACTACAAGCTCGAAGTCGATGGCCGCCTGGTCTACGAAATCGACGCCCTGGGCATGAAACGGGTGATCGACGGTGTCGACCAACTGGCCGCGCAGCGCGCCGCACTGGGTCTTTAAGGAGAACGCTCGATGGCTCAAACGAAGAAACTGCCGCAATGGCTGACCGTCGACGCCGAGCGCGTGAACGTGCGCCTGTCGCGCCCCAGCGAGGCGAACGGCGTGCAGGTCGACAGCCTGTCGCTTCGCGCACCGACCGTGCGTGACATTCGCAACGCACAGGCCGGTGGCGTGGCTGACGACGAGCAGCGCGAACTGAACTTGTTCGCCTCACTCGCCGAGGTTGGCGTCAAGGACCTCGAGGGCCTGGCCCTGAAGGACTACAGCCGCCTGCAGACGGGCTACTTTCGCCTGGTGCAGGACGACGAGGTTTGACCCTGCCCGGCAGAAGGCCGCCGCCAGGCGGCTGGCCAAGGAGCTGAACTTTTCTGCCAGCGAGATCATGGCCATGTCGTTCAGCGATATGGTCTGGTGGCTGGCGGACTGAAGGGGGAGACACGGATGGCGAACAGATCAACGACAGCGCTGGGCGCAGTCGGTGCCACCGTTCCGGAACTTGCGGGGCCGTTGGAGGGGCTGCGTGGCCGCACGGTACCCATGGGGGCGCTGGGGGGGACCCAGCGGCCTGCCGATGTCGGCGGCGGGGGAAATACTGCCCCGTCCCCGCAAGGGGCGATGGCACTACGGGACAAGGATACGCAGGCCGAGTCCTTGAAAGTACAGCAACAGCAGGTCGGGCTGCTTCAGCAGCACAAGGTACTCCTGGAGCGCTCCCTGGGCGGCAGGCCGGCCCAGTCGGGGCCTGAGTTGCTGCCTCAGGTCGGCCAGGCAGCGCGCGATGTCGCTTCGTCGCTCCTGATCGCGGGCGGTGGTTACCTGGCGGCGAAGGGAATCGCCCAGGGTAGCGCTCCTGGCCGTCCGGGTACCCTGTACCTACCGGCCTTGGTCATTGGCAGCACCGATGGCGCGCCAGGCAGCGAGGATTACCCGCTTGGCGCGGATGCGATGCCGGCCCCGCTGCCTCGCAGCGATGGGCCAGGGCGTTGGGCGCAGGCGCTGCAGGCCGGGAAGTCGGCTACCGGCATGGCCGGGCTGGATGCATTGACGAAGCTTGTCTTTACGGCAACCACGGCTTCCACTGCGCAGCAGAGGGGAGAGGGGGTGGGTGCCGCCGCCGGTGGTTTCTTGGGGGCCGTATCGGGGGCCATGTTGGGCGCAGGCCTCAAACTGGGCGCCCCAGCGGCCTCGATGATGCTCGGCTTTGCCGGCGACAAGGTCGGTGGAGTGCTAGGCAAGGGGCTGATGGCCAGGTCCGACAGTGCTTCTGTGGCGGGCGTTGGCAACGGGCAATCGACGCCGTCAGCAGACGCTGCCCCGCCATCGGCATCGAGTACATTATGGGGCACCTTGGCCAGCGCCCTGGGAATAGGCGCGGGGGCTGCCGCCTACAAGCATCGTGGCCGTTTACGCCGTGCCGGACGTGGGGTTGGGCTGGACGAACCTTATCCGCTAGGGGCGGATGCCGGACCGTCACCCTCCGGCCTCAATCCTTCACCTGGGCGTTGGGCCAGACTGACGGAGGCTTTCAAGGCGGCTGGCAAACTGCCTTGGCTCGAGGCCGGGGTAAAGGGGGCTTACACCTATGCCACGGCCAAGACGCCCGAGGAGAAGGGGGCGGGTTATGGTGGTGCGATTGGCGGAGCAGTGGGCACAGTGCTGGGAGGGATGTTTCTCAGTGGTGTTGTTGGTCCGCCAGTTGCGATGCTGATCGGCAACATGGTTGGCGACAAGGTCGGTGGCGTGATCGGGGGATGGGCTGGAAAAACATTCTTTAGCGCCTCTGACGAGCCTCCCAAGAGTCCCCGTCCAGCAATCTCCCTGAGCGATCCGCGGCAGATCACGCTCGTACCGAAGGGAGAGGTGCTCGATGGGCAGGTCGGCACACGGATGGCCAGGCAGCTACTGTCGCCATCGCAGGTGGCGCTTTCCAAGCCTCGGGCGGCAGTCGATGCGCGCGCCGCTGGTGGTGTCGAGGTACCGCTGGCGATTGGGCCTGGAGCGCCGATCGGTGCGCCTGTGGGCAAGTATTTCTCCGAGCGTGCCGCCGAGTTCAAACCGCAGGAAACGAGCGTACCTGTTGGGCCGCTGGCGTTGCCCGACGCCGGGCCGCGTCCGGCGCAGAGCCAAGGCTTGGCCACGCAGCCCGTCAGCCAGCAGCTCACGTTCACCGCGAACATGCCTATCACCGTGCAGGGTAGCGTGGACTCGCCCAACCAGCTCACCCAGCAACTCGAAGAGGCGGTCCGACGTGTCATGCAGGACCTGCAGAGGCAGGCCTACAACGCACAGCTGGCCGATCATCCCAACCCATTCTGACAGGAGGATCCATGACCTATATGGAGCAGCTGCAAGCCACGCTGCACGCCCTGGTCAAGGCAGGAGAAGCAGGGCGTCGGCATGCCGACGCCATGCTTGATCCGATGAACGACGCGATCGGCCATGTACAGGGTGCGGTCGTCGTGCTGGAGGGGCTGCCAGTGGTCGGCCCGTTCATCGCCGCCAAGCTCCAGCGCACGATGCGCGCGATCACCAATGCCCAGGCTCGGGTCGCCAAGGTAGCGGCCAGGTATGAGCAGACACTGGCCGTGGTACGCCAGGTACGCGATCGCATCGATACCTTCGCCGGGCATATCGCCAAGGCCGGCACCGCCGTAAAACGGTTGGTAAAGACGTTACCCTCGGCCGTCAACGGCGTGTTGTCGACACTGGGCTTCGCGCCCGAGGTGACGCCCGCCGCCGAAGCGATAAAACCGTTCCCGCACCTGCTGGTGCTGCAACCGCTCAAGGCGGGCGCGGCGCCGTACTACTTCAACCTCGACACCGCCGCCTTCGACCAATTGCGTCGGCAGACGCGTTTTCGCTGGGCCGGGCAGGAACGCCTGAGCCGCGAGAGCGCCCAGCAGGCGGTCAGCCTGGGCGAGGAGAGCATCAACATCCGTGGCGCGATCTTCCCCGGGTTCAAGGGCGGCCTCGGCCAGTTGCAGACGCTGCGCAGCATCGGTCGCCAGCTGCTGCCGCTGTCGTTGACCACCGGCTACGGCGAGGTGCTCGGCACCTGGTGCCTGACCAGCATCGAGGAAGAGCAGAGCGTCCTGCTGGCCGGCGGCATTCCGCGCAAACAAGGGTTTTCACTGGAGTTCGTGAGCTATGGCCAAGACCTGCACAACGTCTGAGGGCGACCTGCTCGATACCCTCTGCCAGCACTACTACGGCCATCTTTCCGGCACGGTCGAGGCCGTGCTGGATGCCAACCAGGGCCTGGCGGACGAGGCGCAGCCGTTTCGCGCCGGGGTGAGGATACTGTTGCCGGAACTGCCGATGACGACCAGCACCAGCCTGCAGCTGTGGGATTGACCACTCGCCCCCGCTCCCACGCCCATCCCTTTCAAGGTCTTTGGGCGTTAGGGCTTTAGACCGGATGAGGGCCTCCAGATGTCCGCCGCAAACCTTGCAGCGCCTATAAGATCGAGCGCCGCGCGGGCGGCGCTCGGTCTCAAGAGCGCTGCAACTCTGTCGTCGAACACCTTGAAAGGCCTGTCTCCTCGCTACATCAACACTGCGGAGCTCCAACCATGCAACCTCAATTTCGCATCATCGCGGACGGCCATGACATCACCACGCTGCTTAACGACCGCCTGTTGCTGTTACGCACCACTGATAAGCCAGGTCTGGAATCCGACGAGTTCGAACTGCGCCTCGATGCCCGCGACGGTGCCCTGGCCTTGCCAGCCAGGGGCGCAGTGCTCGAGGTGCACCTGGGTTACACCGGGCAGCCGCTGAACCGCCTGGGCCGCTACACCGTGGACGAGGTCGAGCTGTCCGGCCCGCCGGACACCCTGGAGATTCGCGGCAAGGCCAGTGACCTGCGCGGCAGCGGCAAGACCATTCGCAGTGGCAGTTGGGAGAACGCTACGCTGCAGCGCATCGTCGCCGAGATCGGTGCCCGCAATGGCTGGCAGGCCGTGTGCCCGTTGGCTGTGCAAGTGCCGCGGGTCGACCAGTACAGCGAGTCGGACTTCAACTTCATCACTCGCCTGGCGCGCCAGCACGACTGCACCGCCAAGCTCGCCAACGGCCAGTTGCTGGTGCTACCGCGCCAGGGTGGCCAGAGCGCCAGCGGCAAGCCTCTTGATGTGGTGGGCATTGCCCGCAGCGAGGTCAGCCAGTGGCAGTTTCGCCTGGCTGACAAGAGCACCCACAAGGCCGTCAGGACCCGCCACCAGGACAGCGCCAGCGGGCACCTGCAAGCGGTGGAACTGGACAATGGCGATGCGCCGGACGGCCTGCAGCCGGTCTACACCGACCGCCACCTGTACCCCAACCGCGTGGCGGCGGAACAGGCCGCCCGCGCCCGCCTGGCCAGCTTCAACCGTGACACCGCCAGCGTGCGCCTGGACATGCCCGGGCGCACCGACCTGTTCGCCGAGCGCAGCATCGATGTTCAGGGTTTCCTGGCTGGGCTTGATGGGGACTACTTGATCGAATCGGTCGAGCAGGTGTTCACCAGCAGCGGCTGGCGCACCACCGTGCAGTGCAATGGCGGTCGCCAGGGCAAGGCCAAGGCCAAGGGTTCCGCGCCTCGGCGGACGGGTTCGCTCAAGGCCTGAGACAGGGCGGTGAGGGTTTCCCGATGCCTGCCGGCGGCGGCGCTCCCTATAGTCGCTGTCAGCCGGCCGCATCACCCTGTTTCCGAGCTCCAGATCAGGTGCGGCGGTCGCCACACCGTGACCCCTGTGAAAGCCACGCGCTTCGAGCCATCGCCCATGAGCGAGCCACAGGCGGCACCGGCCGCCTTTCGATCAGACCGCAATGGAGAATGCACCGATGCCGCTCACTGAACAGCAACTCAAACAGATCTACCCGCTCGCCGGCCAACGCATCGCCGCCTTCCTGCCGGCGCTGAACACGGCCATGGCCAACTGGGAGATCGACCACCCCAAGCGCATTGCCGCATTCCTGGCCCAGGTCGGCCATGAGTCCGGCCAGTTGCGCTACGTCAAGGAGCTGGGCAGCGACCGCTACCTGGCCCGCTACGACACCGGCAGCCTGGCCCTGCGCCTGGGCAACACGCCTGAAGCCGACGGTGATGGCCAGCGCTATTGCGGCCGTGGCCTGATCCAGGTGACCGGGCGCAACAACTACCAGGCCTGCAGCCGTGCGCTGTTCGGCGACGAACGCCTGCTGGCGCAACCGCAGATGCTCGAGCAGCCACGCTGGGCCTGCGAATCGGCAGCCTGGTTCTGGCACTCGCGCGGGCTCAACGCCCTGGCCGACCAGGGTGAGTTCAACCGCATCACCCGGCATATCAACGGCGGCCTGAACGGCTTGTCGGAGCGCCTCGAACTGTGGGCGCGGGCGCGGGAGGTGCTGTGCTGAGCCGCCTGCAACTGGCGCTGTGCCTCGGGCTGATGGCGTTGTCCGCGGTGCTGGCCTGGCAGCTGCAAGGCTGGCGCCTCGGGCGTCAGCTGGCCGAGCAGGAGCAGGCGCTGGTGCAGCAGCGCCTGGACCAGGCCGAGGCGCTGTACGGCCTGCTGCTCGCCGAACGCGATCAGCGCCAAGGCCTCGAACAACGCCTGCACGACAGTGAAACGAAGCATTTCCAGGAGCTGACCGATGCCCAACAGACTCAGGCTCGCCTGCGTGACCGCCTTGCTACTGCCGATCTGCGCCTGTCGGTCCTGGTCGAGCGCGACCCCACCTGTGCCCCAGTGCCTGCCGCCGCCGGCACCGGCGGCGTGGATCATGGCCCCGTACGCGCCCGACTTGACCCGGCGCATGCTCGACGAATTGTCGCCATCACCGACGACGGCGACCGTGGACTGATCGCCTTGCGGGCGTGCCAGGCCTATGTGCGTGCGCTGTCGCGCTGATCTGTATTTCTTATCTTTTGTCCATGGCCGGCCTCACTTTCGTGGGGCCGGCCATTTTTCAAGCAAGCCAATTCAAGGAGTAGAGAATGGGCGAAAAGAACATCATCGTGGACCGTGGCATTCCCCCTTCGGGTTCCTCAGGTGGAGGGGGACGCGGTGGAAGTTCAACGGGAGGCATCACTATCCCTTTGGGTGTCAATGGTGAACCCTCCCACCATGCACTCAACGTTGCCGCGCTGATGAACGGCGCAGTACTGGAAGCGGTGCTGGAGGGGCAGGGTTGGCCAAGCCCGGATGCCTACTATGACCTGGGCGTCGATATGTGGGGCATGTTGCCCTATCAGATCTTCGAGATGCGTAATGAACTGAGTGACAGCTACCTCAGAAAGGAGCGTAACCTGCCGGCCAGTCTCAATGCCGAGTTGGCTGCGGCTGAAGCCGCCGCAGGTAGCACTGCGGCGCTGCCGGACTCGAAGAAAGCCGAGCGCTCCATTGGGATCATCAAGTCGATGATGGCCACCCGCGACCAGCAGATCGCATTCAATCGCGGGCGACTGGCCACGGAGCAGGGCGGTCGTTTCGATGACCGCGATATCAAGGAACTGATCGACGAATTGCGCAAGCTGGACGATTACGACGTGCCGGCGGCATTGGATGTCGAGCTTTCCCTCTATACGGCAGCCCTGGCCTTGTATGTCGATCTGAAGGCTCAGGAGCAGTTGCGCGAAAAGCTCGATGCCCTGGAGAAGGCGCGCCGCGATGCGCTGGAGAAAGAGTCCTACAAGGACGCGGCCACCTACGCCAGTGACACTGGCAAGGAAATCGCCAATCGCTTTGGCAACCAGGTGGCGCAGGCCGCCAACGACATGCAGAAGGGCATCGCGGGCAAGCGCATAGGCAGCTACCAGGAGGCCTTGAAGGCCTTCGAAAAGCTGTCGCAAAACCCCGGCTTGCGGCTGAACGCCAAGGACTCGGCGGCGGTTGCCCAGGCACTTGAGGCGCTGGACAAGGCCACGCTTGGCGATAACATGCTGCGTTTGGGCAAGGCCTTCGGTGTGACCGGTGGCGTCATTCAGGCTGCCGGGCTGGTTGACTCGGCAGTGAGCGGTTTCAAGACCGGTGACTGGAAACCCTTTCTTCTGGAACTGGAAAGCGCTGTCGTCGGCAAGGTGGCGGGCAGTCTGGCGGGCGCCATGGCTGGCATCGCCCTGGGCTTGCTGGTTTCCGCCCCCGCTGCCGCAGTAGCGGGAACCGTTGTGGCGGCCGTCTTCATCGGGGCTGCCAGCGCATACTTCGATACCGAGAAGGTCGACCAGATCAATCAGTGGGTCATGGGCGCAGTAGCACCCTGATACCCTTGCACCGGGAGCGCACAACGTTGCTCTCGGTGCTTAGGCTCTGTACGAAATGTATCTGCACTCGCCCATACTGCGTTGAAACGGGGCTCGGAATGCTCATGTACTCCAGTACACTCCGCTTCCTCCCCCGTTTCGCCTTGTCTGGCCTTCGCGCAGACACATTTCGTACAGACCCTAGCAACCTGTCTGTGCAAGGAGTTGTGACGTTGAACGCGAAGCACACGGCCAGTCACTGGCCGTTGTATCTGATCACGGTCTCGAGCCTGGTGCCGGTGTTCCTGCTGGCCTGTTGGGTGCCGACGCTGAGTCAGGAACAAGCCTTGGTCCTGGATCGCCTGCTTGACCAGCATCTGCTGGGGCAGGTGGGTGTCTGGTCGTCCAATTTTGCGCTGATGTCCAAGGCGGTCGCCAACTATGTCGCGATCGCCGCGCCGTTGTGTTCAATCGGCCTGGCGCTGCTGGTATGCCGCCATCATCTACGTCCCTTGGAGCAACTGCCGGTGCTGTCATTGCGCCGCCAGTTGTTTTTCCATGTCGGTTGGGTGGTGGTGGTTGGGGTGCTACTTGCCCAGAACTACTTCGGTTACACAGATTTCGCCCACCATCGTGCGAAGTTTCGCTGGGTGGGCAATCACCCAGGTTTGTATCCCTTTTTTGCCAGCATGATGTTGCTTGCGCTCGAATTCGCGTTCGTCTTCAGCTATGTCGTGCTGGTGCATTACCCATTGCTGCGCCTGGCCCGTCGGCGCAAGGCGAGGCAGGACTGAGCCTGGCTTGAGTGGTAGGGTATGGCGGTCGCAACGAGGAGCCGCCATGGACCCGATCACCGTACTTTCCACTCGCCTGGGCGAACACCTGCGGCGCTTCAACGCCCAGGTGAGCACCGCTGAATCCTGCACCGGCGGCGGCATCGCCGAGGCCATCACCCGTATCCCCGGCAGCTCGGCCTGGTTCGAGGCAGGATACGTCACCTATTCCAATGCCCAGAAAACCCGCCAGTTGGGCGTCCCCGAGGCGTTGTTCGCCCAGGTGGGGGCGGTCAGCCAGGAAGTGGTCGAGGCCATGGTGCGGGGCGCCCAGGCCGCCAGCGGAGCGCGCTTCGCGGTGGCGGTCAGCGGCGTGGCCGGGCCAGACGGCGGTTCACCGGCCAAGCCGGTGGGCACGGTATGGCTGGCCTGGGCCGACGGAACCCACGTGAGCAGCGAGCGCCGGCACTTCGACGGCGACCGCGAAGCGGTGCGCCGACAGACGGTGATCGCCGCGTTAGACGGCTTGTTACAGCTTGGCGCGGAGTAAATCGCCCGACGGGGGTTTGCGGAAACGAATCGCTGTGGAATAATACTGGCTACTTATACAGTTATTCCGGCCGTCAGGGCCAAGTCGAACACGTGAGGATTTCAATGGACGACAACAAGAAGCGCGCCTTGGCTGCGGCCCTGGGTCAAATCGAACGCCAATTCGGCAAGGGCGCGGTCATGCGCATGGGCGACCACGAGCGCCAGGCCATCCCCGCCATCTCCACCGGCTCCCTCGGCCTGGACATCGCCCTGGGCATCGGCGGCCTGCCGAAAGGCCGTATCGTCGAGATCTACGGCCCGGAGTCCTCGGGTAAAACCACGCTGACCTTGTCGGTCATCGCCGAAGCCCAGAAGAACGGCGCCACCTGCGCCTTCGTCGACGCCGAGCACGCCCTCGACCCTGAATACGCCGGCAAGCTGGGCGTCAACGTCGACGACCTGCTGGTCTCGCAGCCGGACACCGGCGAGCAGGCCCTGGAAATCACCGATATGCTGGTGCGCTCCAACGCCGTTGACGTGATCATCGTCGACTCCGTGGCCGCCCTGGTCCCCAAGGCCGAGATCGAAGGCGAGATGGGCGACATGCACGTCGGCCTGCAGGCTCGCCTGATGTCCCAGGCACTGCGCAAGATCACCGGTAACATCAAGAACGCCAACTGCCTGGTCATCTTCATCAACCAGATCCGCATGAAGATCGGCGTAATGTTCGGTAGCCCGGAAACCACCACCGGTGGTAACGCCCTGAAGTTCTACGCCTCGGTGCGCCTGGACATCCGCCGTACCGGCGCGGTCAAGGAAGGCGACGAAGTGGTCGGCAGCGAAACCCGCGTCAAGATCGTCAAGAACAAGGTTTCGCCACCGTTCCGTCAGGCTGAGTTCCAGATCCTCTACGGCAAGGGTATCTACCGCAACGGCGAAATCATCGACCTGGGTGTGTCCCAAGGCCTGGTGGAAAAATCCGGTGCCTGGTACAGCTACCAGGGCAACAAGATCGGTCAGGGCAAGGCCAACGCCGCCAAGTACCTGCAAGAGAACCCGGCCATTGGCAGCGAGATCGAGAAGCAGATTCGCGACAAGCTGCTGACCGCTGGTGCTGCCGCCGCTGCAGCAGCGGCCGCCAAGGCTGGTGCAGCCGAAGCCGATGCCGACGACCTGGCTGACGCCGACGCCGGTTATTGATTGGCCCCATGTCCGTCGTACTCGACACCCCCGTCGCCGTTCGGCGGACAGCCATGGACCTGCTCGCACGCCGCGAGCATGGTCGCGTCGAGCTGACGCGCAAGCTGCGTCAGCGTGGCGCACCGGACGAGCTGATCGAGCCTGCGCTCGATCGGCTGGCCGAAGAAGGGCTGCTCAGTGAAGCCCGCTATCTGGAAAGCTTCATTCGCTACCGGTCCAGTGCCGGCTACGGCCCCGCGCGAATTCGCGAGGAGCTTGGCCAGCGTGGTTTGAACCGTGGCGATATCGACCAGGCCCTGCGCGACAGCGAAGTGGACTGGGCGACGCAACTGCGCGATGTCTGGCAGCGCAAGTTCGCCGGGCAACGCCCGCAAGACCCACGCAGCCGGGCGCAGCAGACGCGTTTTCTCGCCTACCGTGGTTTCCCCATGGACATGATCGGCCGGCTGCTCAGCGGTCGCGACCTGGATGACTATTGATGCCCTGTACGGCTGACGCCCATGCGTGTCAGCTGTACAGGGCATTTTGCGTTCAGCTGACCCGCAAGGCTTCCCGGGCTCGCTGGGTGGTGTGCATCGGCTGGGGCTTGGCCCAGTTTTCCGGCAGGTTGATGAAGTCCACCAGTTCGCGCAGACGGCCCTGGTCGCGCCCGTTGAAGGCGAAGGTCAGGCGTGTCAGGTGGCTGAAGTTGCCTTCCTCGTGTTCGGCGCCACTGTCCGCTTGCTGATGGTACCTGCCGCTCAGGCGCAGGTCGGCGAAGCCTTCCTCCACATCATGCAGGGCTGCCTCGCTCAAGGGGTGGTGCATGCGGATCACGAACTGGTTCTTCAACCAGCGGCTGGAGTGGTAGTTGCTGTAGAACTGGTTGATCTCCTCGACCGCTTCGTCGGCATTGTGCACCAGGCGCACCAGCTTGAGGTCGCTGGGCAGGATGTAGCGGTTCTCTTCTAGCTGGCGACTGATGAAGGCCAGGGCGTCCTGCCAGAAGCTGCCGCCGGGTGAGTCGAGCAGCACCACCGGTACCAGCGGGCTCTTGCCGGTCTGGATCAGCGTCAGCACCTCCAGCGCCTCGTCGAGGGTGCCGAAGCCGCCTGGGCAGAGCACCAGCGCGTCGGCTTCCTTGACGAAGAACAGCTTGCGGATGAAGAAGAAATGGAACGGCAGCAGCTTGTCTGTGCCATTGACCGTGGCATTGGCGTGCTGTTCGAACGGCAGGGTGATGTTGAAACCCAGGCTGTGGTCGGCTCCGGCGCCCTCGTGTGCGGCGGCCATGATGCCGCCGCCGGCGCCGGTGATGACCATCAGGTCCGAACGTGCCAGCGTCGCACCCAACTCCCGGGCCAGCGCGTACATGGGGTGTTCCATTGGTGTGCGCGCCGAACCGAACACGGTGACCTTGCGTCGGCCCTTGTAGTGCTCAAGGGTGCGGAACGAATGGTCGAGTTCGCGCAGGGCCTGCAGGGTGATCTTGGCGTTCCAGCGGTTGCGATCGTCATGGGCCATGCGCAGCACGGTCAGCAGCATGTCGCGGTACAACGGCAGGTTGGGGCTGTTCGGCGCGACCAGTTGCAGTTGCTCATCGATCTTGCTCAGGTCGATGCCGTTGTCCCTGAAATGGTTGAACAGCAGCTCGTTCGATTGGTAAGGCATTCAACGTCTCCTTCTGCAGCAAAACCTCTGACCGGGTCGATGGCGTGTCCCGGCCGCGACACTGCGTGTGTCGCTGGCTGCTGTGGCTCGAGTTTGCCCCCCGAGCGTTGCAGTGGGCCTTCAAGGCCATGTTGCAGTGGCAATTCCATCGCGTTGTCGTTGTTATGGGTACTCGATATCAATCTAGACCCTGGCGCGGTTTCGTGCCGCCACAGACGCGCGCTACCGCCGGTCAGACGGGATACAGGAATGACCGGGCTTTGGTTAACTGGGGGCAGAAGGGTGAGGCAGCGAGGTGGCGGTATGCACCGGCTGGAGATCGAAGTGGATGGGCAACTGTTGCAGTTGCTCGAGCACGAGGCCAAGGTTCATCACCTGAGCCTTGAAGGGGAGTGCCTGCGCCGCCTGCAGGGCGCCGAGGCGCATTCGCGTTACCTGCAGGCGCTGCTGGCCGAATTGCGCGCCGATGATGAGCAACGGCGCGCCAGAAACAGCGATCAGTTGGCCTGAATCACTTCTTCTTGTTGCCGGCCGAGCAGCTGGCTGCGTCGAAGGCCTGGTCCATGACCGGCTGGTTGGTCTTGTAGACAGTGAAGCGGTAGACCATCACGGCGCCCTTGGACATCAGCTGGCGGTAGCCGTTATTACGGCACACGCTGTCGCCCAGCTGGCTGCGGACCTGCGCGGGATTGCCCTGCATGCGCTGGGCATGCTCCTGGCGTACACTCAGGTGATTGACCAGTGCCTTGCCTTCGACGGTGTAGCCCTGGTCGAGAATGTCTTCGTTGATGGCCCGCGGGGTACCGACGCTGCTTTCCTTGGCGACCTTCTGCAGCATCTGGTTCAGCTCGTACTCCTGCTTGGACGCGGCCTGGGCGGCCAGCGGCAGGGCGAGCAGCAGGCTCAGGGTCGGGACGATAAGACGCAGCATGGATCTCTCCTGGTTCGATGACTGGCGCTTTGACCAGCGCCGGCGGGCGGCGTTCCATGAAACCGCAGGGTTTCCAGGCCGCCAGAAACTGCGATTATAAAGGAGCGGCGTCGTTGGCTGCACGGCAAATGACGTGGGCTCTGGTAGACTGGGCACCTTGTTTTCATCGAGTTGTCGCCGTGCCCCTCCCACTTCCCTGCCAAGGCCTGCTGCCATGAGCCACGCGGTAGCGCGCCTGCGCGCCGAGCGCCTGGCGCGCAGCATCAAACCCTTTGTTGCCCGAGGCTCGCGCGCCGAGCGTTGCGCGGATTGCCGGGTGATCGCCACGCACTGCCTGTGCGCCTGGAAACCCCGGGTGCCGGCCGAGTCCGGCATGTGCCTGCTGATGCATGACACCGAGCCATTGAAGCCGACCAACACCGGCTGGCTGATCGCCGACGTGATCGAGGACACCTCGGCCTTCGGCTGGTTGCGCACGTCGGTGGACGAGGGGCTGCTGGCGCTGCTGGACGATCCCCGTTGGCAGCCCTACATCGTCTTTCCGGGCGAGTTCGTCAAGGACGATCGGGTGGTCAGTGAGGTTGTGCGCGAGCCGGGCAAGCGCCCGTTGTTCATCCTGCTCGACGCCACCTGGACCGAGGCGCGCAAGATGTTCCGCAAGAGCCCGTACCTCGATCGCTTCCCGGTACTGAGCCTGCAGCCCGAGCAGATGTCGCGCTACCGCTTGCGCCGTTCCAAGCGTGATGATCACTTCTGCACCGCCGAAGTGGCCGCCATGTGCCTGGAACTGGCCGGCGACGGCCAGGCCTCGCAGGCCCTGGACGCCTACCTGGACGTCTTCAGCCTGCACTATCTGAGCGGCAAGCGGCGCCTGCCGCTGGACGAGCAGGACGAGGTCCACCAGCGTTTGCATACCTTCCTATAGTCCAAGGGGCAGGCGCGACAGTTTGGTTCATACTGTCGGGGCTGGCAGCCAGGGTAGGCGGGTTCGACCGGGCAATTGGCTTGACCACCCGGGGCGTGCTCGGCATCCTTGGCGCCGCTTCGGGCACGACGAAGCTGCTGGTACCTCGGACTTCGCCGTGCCATCCCGGCCGGCGGCCCTGCCGTTCGCGCCATGAGTTGCCCGTCAGGCGTCTCCCGTATCCCCTGCGCCTGGCACAGAACAGGATCCATAGATCGATGGCCACATACGAAATCCTGATTGCCGATGACCACCCATTGTTTCGCAGCGCACTGCGCCAGGCCGTTACCCTCGGCCTGGGCCCGGACGTGCGTCTGGTCGAGGTGGCGAGCATCGCCGAACTGGAAACCAGCCTCACCGAGAAAGCCGACTGGGACCTGGTCCTGCTGGACCTGAACATGCCCGGTGCCTACGGATTCTCCGGCCTGGTCCTGCTGCGCGGCCAGTACCCGCAGATCCCGGTGGTGATGGTATCGGCCCAGGAGGAGGCGGCCGTCGTGGTCAAGTCCCGCGAATTCGGCGCCAGCGGCTTCATTCCCAAGTCCAGCGAGCTGAGCAAGATCCAGGAAGCAGTGCGCAACGTGCTCGACGGCGATGTCTGGTGGCCGCCGCAGGCGTTCGACAAGGTTGATGTGTCGGCCGAGGCCAAGGCCGCCAGCGAAGGCCTGGCCAGTCTCACACCGCAGCAGTTCCGCGTGCTGACCATGGTCTGCGAAGGACTGCTGAACAAGCAGATCGCCTATGAACTGAGTGTTTCCGAGGCGACCATCAAGGCCCACGTGACGGCGATCTTCCGCAAATTGGGGGTACGCACGCGGACCCAGGCGGCGCTGCTGTTGCAACAACTTGAATCGGTTTCGACCAGCTAAGTACCCGTGCATTCACGCTTTTTTGACTCGGACTGGACTAGTGTCCTGTCTCGGAAATAGGCTGTTCACTTTTGGCGGCGTCTTGGGCGCCCGGCCGGCGTTGCCACTCCTCGCCATAGCCCTGCTATGACTCGTCGCGGCGCCTTGGCCGGACACCCAAGCCACTCGCCAAAAGAGAACGTATTTCCGAGACAGGGCACTAGCCTGCCGACCTTATCTCCGGTGAAGTGACGGACACACATGTCGCCATTCAAAGGCCAGACCGGCCTCAAACGTATCGTCAACGCCGCCAGCTATTCGCTGGACGGCCTGCGCACCGCCTTCAAGGGCGAGGCCGCCTTCCGCCAGCTGGTGCTGCTCAACGTGTTGCTGGTGCCGCTGGCCTTCTGGCTGCCGGTCAGCCGCGCTGAGCGGGCGATCCTCATTGCCGTGTGCCTGCTGGGGCTGATCGTCGAACTGCTCAATTCGGCGGTGGAGGCGGCGATCGACCGCATCTCGCTCGACCGCCACCCGCTGTCGAAGAACGCCAAGGACATGGGCAGCGCGGCGCAGCTGGTGGCCATGAGCATGGTCGCGGTGGTCTGGGGCGTGATCCTGCTCGGTTGAGCGCTCAGGCGATCGGCGGCAGCACGATCTCGTCGCTGCGCCGCACGCCGGCGGTGAAGCTGCGGCACAGCTCGAGGAACTCGCGCATGGCCGAGGTCTGGTACTTCTGCTTGTGCCAGATGAAGTAGAACTGCCGCGCCAGATCCAGGGCCGGAGTTTCCACCGGCACCAGGCTGCCGCGGCGGAAGGCATCGCGCAGGGCCAGGCGTGAGATGCAGCCGATGCCCAGGCCCGACTCCACGGCGCGCTTGATCGCTTCGGTGTGTTCCAGCTCCAGGCGGATATTCAGGTTGGCGCGGTGATGGCGCATGGCCTGGTCGAAGGTCAGGCGCGTGCCCGAGCCCTGCTCGCGCAGGATCCAGGCTTCATGGGACAACTGCTCGATACCGGCATGGCCGACCTTGGCCAGGGGATGCTGGGGCGCGCAGAACACCACCAGTTCATCCTCCACCCAGGGCTGCACCTCGAGATCGGGGTGGTTGCAGTCGCCTTCGATTAGACCCAGGTCAATTTCATAGTGGGCGACCTGTTGCACGATATGCGCAGTGTTCTGCACGTGCAGCTTGACCTGGCTTTCCGGGTGCACCTGCATGAAGCTGCCGATCAGCAGGGTGGCTAGGTAGTTGCCGATGGTCAGCGTGGCGCCGACGGCCAGCGAGCCGAAGCCCGACTTGCCGTTGAGCAGGTCTTCGATTTCCTTGGCCTGGTCGAGCAGGGCCACGGCCTGGGGCAGCAACTGGTGGCCCAGAGCGTTGAGGCTCAGGCGCTTGCCGGCACGGTCGAACAGCTGGCAGCTGGACTGGCGCTCCAGTTCGGTGATCGATGTACTTGCCGCAGATTGCGACAAGGCGAGGACGCCGGCGGCCCGCGACACGCTCTGGTGCTGGGCGACGGCGACGAATACCTGGAGCTGACGGAGTGTGAATCGCATATCTATATAACCGATAACACATATCTTGATAATTCAGTTAACAGATATTGTCGCTGCCCCTAAACTATCGCGCAACTGCGCGTCTTGCGCGCGCCGCGTTTTCCTTCAGGAGCCCCATCGATGAGCAACATGAACCACGAACGTGTCCTCAGTGTGCACCACTGGAATGACACCCTGTTCAGCTTCAAGTGCACCCGCGACCCGGGCCTGCGCTTCGAGAACGGTCAGTTCGTGATGATCGGCCTGCAGCAGGACAGCGGCCGTCCGCTCATGCGCGCCTATTCCATCGCCTCGCCGAACTGGGAAGAGCACCTGGAGTTCTTCAGCATCAAGGTGCCGGACGGCCCGCTGACCTCGCAGCTGCAGCACCTGAAGGAAGGCGACGAGATCATCATCAGCAAGAAGCCTACCGGTACCCTGGTGCTCGATGACCTGAACCCGGGCAAGCACCTGTACCTGCTGAGCACCGGCACCGGCCTGGCGCCGTTCATGAGCGTCATCCAGGACCCGGAGACCTACGAGCGCTTCGAGAAAGTGATCCTGGTTCACGGCGTGCGCTACGTCAACGAAGTGGCCTACCGCGAGTTCATTACCGAGCACCTGCCGCAGAACGAGTTCTTCGGTGAGTCCGTACGTGACAAGCTGATCTACTACCCGACCGTGACCCGCGAGCCGTTCGAGAACCAGGGCCGCCTGACCGACCTGATGCGCAGCGGCAAGCTGTTCAGCGATATCGGCCTGCCACCGATCAACCCGCAGGACGACCGCGCGATGATCTGCGGCAGCCCGAGCATGCTCGACGAGACCAGCGAAGTGCTGGACAGCTTCGGCCTGAAGATCTCCGCGCGCATGCGCGAGCCGGGTGACTACCTGATCGAGCGTGCGTTCGTCGAGAAGTAAGGCGAATCGCGGTGACGAAAAACGCAGACCTGGGTCTGCGTTTTTTTATGCCTGCAGGATCTAGGTTGGCGGTGCCGGCCTCTTCGCGGGTAAACCCGCTCCCACAGAGTTTGCGCAACCTGTGGGAGCGGGTTTACCCGCGAAGAGGCCTGGCCTGAAAACGAAAGAGCTTCAGCTTTCCCGCACCACTTCCAGCACCCGGATCCGATCCGGTTGCGGGTAGTGCCACCTGACTTGCACATCCCAGAACTTTACCCCGTAGACCCGCTCCGCAGGCGGTACCTGGTAGGCCGGTCGCGGGTCCTGCGCAAGACACTGTTCGATCAGCTCCACCAGTGGCTGATCCAGGCGCAGTGCATGGTCGCGGGCTTGGGGCAGGGCGCTTTCGCTCCATTCGACGGCAATCGCCTCTGGAGCATCATTGGCCATCAGGTTGCTCGCGCCGGCAATGCTGTCCGCATACGGCACATAAGGCTTGATATCCAGCACCGGGGTGCCGTCCAGCAGGTCGATCCCCGACAGCAGCAGACGCCCCGGCTCGACGCCTTCCAGGCGCACCACCGACTGACCGATGCCATTGGGCCGGTGGGTGGCCCGGGTGGCGAACACTCCCATGCTCTTGTTGCCGCCCAGGCGCGGTGGACGCACTTTCAGGCGTGGCTTGTCTTCCAGTGCCTGGTGGAACAGGAACAGCAGCCACACATGACTGACCTGCTCCAGCCCTTCGACGGCATCGCCCTGGTCAAAGGGCGGCAGCAGCTCCAGCACGCCACGGGCGGCCGGCGCCAGCTGGGGCTGGCGCGGGATGGCGAACTTCTCCTTGAAACAGGAGCGGACAATGCCGACCGGCGAGACGGTATGCTGCATCCTGGCTCAGCCGCGCACGCGAAGGGTCAGGCCCTTGAGGAAGTTGCGCAGCAACTGGTCGCCGCAGGGGCGGTAGTTGTCGTGGCCGACCTTGCGGAACAATGCGCTGAGCTCAGGTTTGGATACCGGGAAGTTGACCGACTTGAGCACCGCGTGCAGGTCGTCTTCCTTCAGCTCGAAGGCCACCCGCAGCTTCTTGAGCACGGTGTTGTTGGTCACCGGCACTTCGATCGGCTGCGCTGGACGGCTGTCGTCACGGCCGCGACGGTGGATTACCAGGCCGTCGAGGAAGTGCGCCATGACCTTCTCCGGGCAGAGCACGAAGCCGGGTTCCTCTTCCTTCTTGACGTAGCCGGCGATGGCCTCGACCGAAACCTCCAGGCCCGAGAGCTTGATGATCTCGGCCAGCTTCTGGTCGTTGGCCTTGAGCATGTAGCGCAGGCTGCGCAGTACATCGTTGTGGTTCATTGCAGCGAATCCTGTTCTGTTGCCGTGTCAGTCATTGCGCGGCGGTAATGCTAGGCTCTGTACGAAATGTATCTGCACTCGCCCATACTGCGTTGAAACGGGGCTCGGAATGCTCATGTACTCCAGTACACTCCGCTTCCTCCCCCCGTTTCGCCTTGTCTGGCCTTCGCGCAGACACATTTCGTACCGACCCTAGAAGCGTTCGGTGGCGGCCACATAGCGCCACTGGCCCACTGGCAGCTTGCCCATCGACACGCCGCCCAGGCGAATGCGGCGCATCGCCAGGACCTTGAGGCCGGCGGTCTCGCACAGTTGTTCGATCAACCCGGGCTGCGGGTTCTTCAGGACCATGCGCAGGTGTTGCTCGTTCTGCCAGCTGGCCTTGGCCTTCGGCAGTTCGACGCCCTTGCGCTCGACACCGCGGGCCAGGCGGTCGAGAGCCCCCGGCTTGGCCTGGCCGCTGACCTGGACAATGTATTCCTGCTCCATGCGGCGCAGGTCGGCGTCGAGCTTGCGGGTCACCCGCCAATCCTGGGTGAACAGTTGCAGGCCGCTGGCGCCGGGCAGTAGCGGAGCGACACAGGCCTGGCGGACGAAGTGCCCGTGCAGCGCGCGCACGCCTTCGCGGTGCGCTTCACTTAGACTGGCCATGCTCATGCCTGCCTGGGCGCTGGCGGTGTCCTGTCCGAGCGGCTGGTTGAGCAGCAGGGTCACCGGCTCCAGCGCTTCGGCACGGGCACCCGGGAGCAGTTCAACGCGTTGCCCGGCGACCTTGAACTGCGGCTGCTCGACGACCTGGCCATCGACCGTGACCCAGCCTCCTTCAATGTACAGTTCGGCCTCTCGGCGAGAGCAGCCAAGCTGTTCGATAAGGTGTTTGGAAAGACGAATGGGTTCGGACATGGACACGGGCATCACGCGGCAGGGAAAGCTTTCATTGTACCTGCCTGCGCAGGTTAGCGGCTGCAAATCGATGTCATTTCCGCCAATTCGGAGCGGGGCGATGGTTTCCTTGGTTCGCGTCCTAGGACGTTGTACGAACAAGCCTCATGTGCAGTAGGGGATAGGGCTGCCCCAGGCCGTCGGTTTCCGAGCGCCCGTACACCTCGAAGCCTTCGTGCAGATAGAAGCCCAGGGCCTGCGGGTTCTGTTCGTTGACGTCCAGGCGTTCGGCATTGAGCTCGCTTACCGCATGCCGCAGCAGGCGCTGGCCGATACCCTGGCCACGGTACTGCGGCGCGACGAAGAGCATGTCGACACGGCCGCTGGCCACGCCGGCGAAGCCGAGGATGCGTCGGCTGGCATCCTTGCAGCAGACCAGCATCACCGCGTCGAGGTACTTGTGCAGCACATGCTCGCGCAGCAGCACGATGTAGCCGTCGGGCAGGAAGTCGTGGGTGGCGCGCACCGACGCCTCCCACACCCGCACCAGTTCGGGGTAGTCGCTCAGGTGGGGCGTTTGCAGCGTGACGGTGGGCGACATCCTGTGATCCTCGGGGTCATTGAGGAAAACATAGATGTAAAAGGCTGCCCCGCCAGTGGGCTAATGCCTGTCAGTTAGCGCTTCATCGCACTTATTGGGGCTGCTTTGCAGCCCTTCGCGGGTAAACCCGCTCCCACAGGATCGCGCAAACGCTGAATCGAGCGCTGTACTTGTGGGAGCGGGTTTACCCGCGAAGGGTCGCGCAGTGACCCCTATTGGCTTAACTGACTGGCATTAGCCAGTAGGCGGGGTATCTTCAGGCGAGCATCGATCAGACGGGCTCGGCCCACATGTCGTACTCGTCGGCATCGACGATGCGGCAGCGGACCTTGTCGCCCGGCTTGAAGCCGTGGTCGCCGTCGATGAACACGCTGCCGTCGATTTCCGGCGCGTCGAAGAAACTGCGGCCGACCGAGCCCTGCTCCTCGACTTCGTCGATCAGCACCTCGATCTCCTTGCCGATGCGCTGCTGCAGGCGCGCGGCGCTGATCGCCTGCTGGTGCGCCATGAAGCGATCCCAGCGCTCCTGCTTGACGTCGTCCGGCACTTCATCGAGGCCCAGGTCGTTGGCCGGGGCGCCTTCGACCGGCGAGTACTGGAAGCAGCCGACGCGGTCGAGCTGGGCTTCGCTCAGCCAGTCGAGCAGGTACTGGAAGTCCTCTTCGGTCTCGCCGGGGAACCCGACGATGAAGGTCGAGCGGATCACCAGCTCAGGGCACTGCTCGCGCCAGCTCTTGATGCGTGCCAGGGTGCGGTCTTCGAAGGCCGGGCGCTTCATCGACTTGAGCACCTTGGGGCTGGCGTGCTGGAACGGGATGTCCAGGTACGGCAGGATCTTGCCGGCGGCCATCAGCGGAATCACGTCGTCGACGTTCGGGTACGGATAGACATAGTGCAGACGCACCCAGGCACCCAGGCTGCTCAGGGCCTCGCACAGCTCGAGCATGCGGGTCTTGACCGGGCGGCCGTTCCAGAAGTCGGTCTTGTACTTGACGTCGACGCCGTAGGCGCTGGTGTCCTGGGAGATCACCAGGATCTCCTTGACGCCGGCCTTGACCAGGCGCTCGGCCTCGCTCAGCACTTCACCGACCGGGCGGCTGACCAGCTTGCCGCGCATCGACGGGATGATGCAGAAGCTACAGCTGTGGTTGCAGCCTTCGGAAATCTTCAGGTAGGCGTAGTGGCGCGGGGTCAGCTTGATGCCCTGGGGCGGCACCAGGTCGATCAGCGGGTTGTGATCCTGGCGTGGCGGTACCACCTCGTGCACGGCGTTGACCACCTGCTCGTACTGCTGGGGGCCGCTGACCGACAGCACACTCGGGTGTACGTCGCGGATATTGCCTTCCTCGACACCCATGCAGCCGGTGACGATGACCTTGCCGTTCTCCTTGATCGCCTCGCCGATCACTTCCAGCGACTCGGCCTTGGCGCTGTCGATGAAGCCGCAGGTGTTGACCACCACCACGTCGGCGCCATCGTAGGTAGGCACGACTTCATAGCCTTCCATGCGCAGCTGGGTCAGGATGCGCTCGGAATCGACCAGGGCCTTTGGGCAACCCAGGGAAACGAAGCCGACCTTTGGGGTGGCGGGAGTGGTGGACATGGCTAACCTCGGTATTGAATACAGGTCGCCCGGCTGGAATCGCGGGCGATCTTGACGGGCGCTTTTTGGCGCCTCTGATCAAAAAGTGCGCAATTCTAGCGAGCGCAAGGTCGCTTTACCAGCAGAAATACGACGAACGCTGCGCTATGCTTCGCGCCGTTGCGCCGGGGCTTCCGGGATGGCCCGGCGCGGGTAGGAATTCAACCGGTCTAGATGGCCGTCTGCGGGAGTGGTCGATGGTTCAGGCAAGCAGTCACGCCGAAGGCGGGCAGGGCGCGGCACGGCCGCTGGGCCTGTTGGTGGCCGCCGTGGGGGTGGTCTATGGCGATATCGGCACCAGCCCGCTGTACACCCTCAAAGAGGTCTTTACCGGTGGTTATGGCGTACAGGTCAACCATGACGGGGTGCTGGGCATCCTGTCGTTGATCCTCTGGTCGCTGCTGTGGGTGGTGTCGTTCAAGTACGTGATGTTCATCCTGCGCGCCGACAACCAGGGCGAGGGCGGCACCATGGCCCTGACCGCGCTGGCGCGGCGGGCCACGGCGCAGTACCCGCGCTTGCGCATGCTGATGGTCGGCTGCGGTCTGGTCGGCGCCTCGCTGTTCTACGGCGACAGCATGATCACCCCGGCGGTGTCGGTGTTGTCGGCGGTTGAGGGCATGGGCCTGGCCTTCGAGGGCATCGACCACTGGGTGGTGCCGATCTCGCTTGTGGTGCTGGTGGCGCTTTTCCTGGTGCAGAAGCACGGTACCGAGAAGATCGGCAAGCTGTTCGGCCCGATCATGGTCACCTGGTTCGTGGTGCTGGGGGCGCTGGGGGTACACGGCATCTCGCAGAGCCCGGAAGTACTCAAGGCCTTCAACCCGGGCTGGGCGCTGAATTTCTTCATCGTTCATCCGGGCATGGGCGTGGCCATTCTCGGTGCCGTGGTGCTGGCGCTGACCGGCGCCGAGGCCCTGTACGCCGATATGGGCCACTTCGGCCGCAAGCCGATCGCCCGCGCCTGGTTCGCCCTGGTGCTGCCAGCGCTGGTGCTCAACTACTTTGGCCAGGGGGCGATACTGCTGCAAAACCCGGAGGCGGCGCGCAATCCGTTCTACTTGCTGGCGCCGAGTTGGGCGCTGCTGCCGCTGGTCGGGCTGGCCACCATGGCCACGGTGATTGCTTCCCAGGCGGTGATCTCGGGGGCCTTCTCCCTGACCCGCCAGGCCATCCAGCTGGGCTACGTGCCGCGTATGCAGATCCAGCACACCTCCAGCGACGAGCAGGGGCAGATCTACATCGGTGCGGTGAACTGGGCGCTGATGGTTGGCGTGGTGCTGCTGGTGATCGGCTTCGAGTCGTCCGGCGCCCTGGCCGCAGCCTATGGCGTGGCGGTGACCGGTACCATGCTGATGACCACCATCTTGGTCTCGGCGGTCATGCTGCTGCTGTGGAAGTGGCCACCGGTGCTGGCGGTACCGCTGCTGGTGGGCTTCCTGTTCGTCGACGGGCTGTTCTTCGCCGCCAACGTGCCGAAGATCGTCCAGGGCGGTGCCTTCCCGGTGTTGGCGGGGATCGTGCTGTTCGTGCTGATGAGCACCTGGAAGCGCGGCAAGCAGATCCTGGTCGAGCGCATCGACGAGGGCGGATTGCCGTTGCCGGTGTTCATCGGCAGCATCCGCGTGCAGCCGCCGCACCGGGTCGAGGGCACCGCGGTGTTCCTCACCGCCCGGCCTGATGCCGTGCCCCATGCGCTGCTGCACAACATGCTGCACAACCAGGTGTTGCACAGCCAGGTGGTGCTGCTGACGGTGGTCAGCGAAGACCGGCCACGAGTGCCGGAGCAGGAGCGGTTCGAGGTGGAGGCCTATGGCGACGGGTTCTTCCGGGTGCTGCTGCACTTTGGCTTCATGGACGAGCCGGACGTGCCGGCGGCGCTGAAACTGTGCCACCTGGACGAACTGGACTTCAGCCCGATGCGCACCACCTACTTCCTCAGTCGGGAAACGGTGATCGCCTCGCGCCTCGAGGGCATGTCGCGCTGGCGCGGGAACCTCTTTGCGTTCCTGCTGAAGAACGCCAACGGCAATCTGCGGTTCTTCAACCTGCCGCTCAATCGGGTGATCGAGTTGGGGACGCAGGTCGAGATTTGAGGGGCACCCCTTTCAAGGTTCTTGCGTTTTTTGGGGGTATGACCGCTCCAGTTCAAGATTGCCGGGGCTGCTTTGCAGCCCATTCGCGGCACAAGGCCGCTCCTACAGAGGGACGAGGTCGCCTGTAGGAGCGGGCTTGTCCCTTTTCCTATCATTTCTCAGCGACGTTGGCCTTTCCCTGGCGGGTCTCGATCTCGCCGATCAGGCGCTTGGCCAGCGCCGGGTAGTTCTCGTCGAAGTGATGGCCGCCCGGCAGCTTCATGCGCTCGCCCACGGCGGTCTTGTCGGTGCAGCCGCTTTCGTCGGTCTCTTCCACACCGTAGATGCACACCACCTTCGCTGCCGGCAACCTGGCCATCTCCGGCCCGGTCGGCGCCTCCTGACCTTCCTTGCCCAACCAGCCTTCCACCTCGATCTCGAAGCTGCCGCTGCGGGCGAAGGCCAGCAGGATCACCGCGTCGATGCGCTTCTGGTCTTCCTCGGAGAGGCGGTTGTAGATGGCCGGCAGCACGTCGGCGCCGAACGAGTAACCGGTCAGCACGAAGCGCTTGGTGCCCCATTTCTGGCGGTAGTGCTGCATCAGTTCAGAGAGGTCGGCGGCGCTCTGTTCCGGAGTCTTGTGCTGCCAGTAGTAGCGCAGGGTGTCGATGCCGACCACCGGGTAGCCGAGTTTGGCCATCTCGCCGGCCACGTCGCGGTCCAGGTCGCGCCAGCCACCGTCGCCGGAAAGGAACAGGGTCACGGTGTCGGTGGTCTGCCCAGCCGGGACTTCCACCACCGGAATCGCCAAGGCGTTGCCGTCGTGGCCGACCAGGGCCTGGGTCAGCTGGGCCTTGAGCACCTGGGGCAGGTGGATGTCGTAGTCGGCGATGCTGGTCTCGGCGTTGGCCTGGTCGCGCACGAAGGCGGCGCTGGCGTCATCCGGGTTGTCGTTCCAGGCCACGTTCCAGTGGCCGTGGGCGGCGGACTTGGGCAGGGCGGCCTGGCAGCCGGGTTGCTCGACGGTGAAGTCCACCGAGATCGCCCGGGCCTTGACGTCGCCCTGCGCGGCCAGCCAGCGCCAGGCCTGGGCTGCGCCCGGGCCGATGCCGGCGACCAGAGTCGGCTTGTCGGCCAGGCGGGTGAGGGCCTGGTCCATCGCCGCCTGCTGCTTGGCGCAGTCGGCGGGCGGCAGGATCACCTGCACCAGCTGGGCCTCGCCGGCCTGGCTCAGGTCGAGCAGCTGCTTGTCGGTCAGGGCCTGGTCCTGGGGCACGCCGATGGCCACCCGGGCCTTGGCATGCACGCCGGGGGTGGCGCGGGTCAGGGCGCTGCCGTCGTCGAGGGTGAGGTGCTCCAGGCGCGCCTCGGGCGCCGGCCGGGTCCACAGCCAGAAGGCCGCGCCGCCGGCCAGCACGGCCAGCAGCAGGGGAATCAGTACGTACAGCCAATAGCGTCGGATCATCAACGTTTCACCAATCCAGTCAGGCCGCCAGCGATCAGGGCGGCGGTGTCAGCCAGTGCCACCAGCGGGTCGAGCCCGGCCGGCACGGCCATGTAGCGGGGTTCCCAGTCCGGCTGGAACTTGTCCTTGAAGCGCCGCAGGCCCTGGAAGTTGTAGAGCTGCTCGCCGCGCTGGAACACCATCGAGCCCAGGCGCTGGGTCAAGGGGGCGCCACGGCGCGGCTGCAGCCCGGAGAGGGGGACCATCCCCAGGCTGAAACGGCCATAGTCATGGCTCTTGTAGTGCAGGATCAGGCCGACCATCATGAATTCCATGGTCAGTTTCGGCGCCTCCGGGTGCGCGCGCATCAGGTCGAGACTGGCCAGCTCGTTGCTGTGGGTTTCCAGCAGGTTGGCGAAGGCCACCGGACGGCCCTGGAAGCGGATCAGCGCGATGCGGAAATGCTGCAGGTATTCGGGGCTGAAGCGGCCAAGGGAGAAACCTTTCTCGCGCACGTTCTTGCCGCCGAGCCAGGCGTCGGAGATTTCCTTGAGCTCGGCCAGTGGCGCCTGGCCGGGTTCATGGATCTCCAGGCTCAGGCCGTCGCGTCCGCCTCGGTTCCAGGTGTAGCGCAGGTCCTTCATCTCCTTGCCCTTGGCATCGATGTCGAAGCGCCGCAGGTCGACCCGGGCCTCTTCGCCGAGCTTGATCGCGGTCAGGCCGATGTCCATGTAGAACGGCAGGTTCTCCGCGCGCACCTGGTAGAACACCGGGCGCGCATGGTGCAGGTCGCACAGGTCGCGGAACTGCCAGATCATCTCGGCGCGCTCCTGGGCCGGGCCGATCGGATCGTACAGGGCCACCAGACTACGACCGCGGCGGGCATACATGAGGAAGGCGTTGTCGTTGGGGTGGAACAGCAGCGCCTTGTCGCCGGTCAGGGCCAGGCCGCCATCGGGCTGGTCGGAGGCCAGCAGGATGCGGTTGGCGCGTTGCAACTCGTCCTCGGTCGGCAGGTGGATGACCGGGCGGGCGGTGCGCAGTAGCCAGGTCAGGGCGACGATCACCAACAGCACGGCGCTGCCGAGGGCGGCACGCAGGCCGCGCGGCGCGTCGGCGTCGAGGGTGAACTGCCACCACAGCTTGTGGGTATAGGGCACGTCCTGGTAGGCGAACAACAGCAACCACACCGAGGCGCCGACCACGCAGGCGCTGGCCACCAGGTACACCGGCGAGAACGGCAGCTCCAGCAGGCGGCTGGGGCGGTAGAACGAGCGGCGGAACAGGGCGAGCAGGGCAGCGGTGAAGCACATCAGGCTGGCTTCTTCCCAGTCGAAGCCCTTGAGCAGCGACAGCACCGCGCCCACCAGCAGCAACACCGTGGTCAGCAGCCAGGCGGCCGACAGGCGCCGACGCAGACCCTGGGCGAGCAGCAGGCAGAGCACGCCGATCAGGCTGGCGCCGAAGTGCGAGGCATCGATCAGGCGGTGCGGAATCAGGAAGCCCATGTGTTCCAGGCGGCTGTCGATTTCCGGGGTGGCGCCGGAGAACAGCAGCACCACGCCGGAGAGGAACACCAGGATCGCCAGCACCGGCGCGGCCAGCCCAGAGGCGGCGCGGATCGCCTGTTGGGTGACCATCAGGCGGCGGGCCTCGTTGGCCAGCAGCAGCACACAGGCCACCAGCAGCGGCATGACCACATAGATCAGCCGGTACAGTAACAGTGCGGCCGCCAGCGGCGCGGCACCCAGCTGGTTGGCGAAGGCTGCCAGCAGGATCGCCTCGAACACGCCGACGCCGCCCGGCACATGGCTGAGCACGCCGGCGGCGAGGGCGAGCAGGTAGACCAGCACGAAGGCGCCGAACGGCGGTGCTTCTGGCAGCAGCAGGTAGAGCACGGTGGCGGCGGCGGCGACATCCAGCGCGGTGATCAGCAGTTGCAGCGCGGTCAGGCGCGCACCCGGCAGGCGCAGGGTGCGTCGGCCGAATTGCACCATCAGGTTGTCGGCCAGTGGTTGTTCAGGCAGGCGCCGGCGATACAGGCCCATCACCAAGGCGGCGGCGGCGACCAGCACGGCGATCGCGATACCGCCCAGCAGCGGAGCGGGCAGACGCAGCGCGGTCGCCGCCGCAGACAGGTCGCTCAACGTGGCCAGTGCCGCCAGGGGCGGGAGCGCGCAGCCCAGCGAGAGGCTGGCGAATACGGTCATGCGCGCGACTTCCGCGGCGCCCAGACCCTGGCGCGCATAGAGGCGATAACGGACCGATCCGCCCGACAGCATCGACAGGCCAATGGCGTTGCCGATGGCGAAGGCGCTGAAGCCGCCCAGCACCAGGGTGCGGGGCGGCAGTTGCACGGCCGCGTAGCGACTGGCGGACCACTCATAGCCCAGCAGGATGACGAAACCGACCACGGTGGCCAGGACCGCGCCGAGCAGTGCATTGGCCGGCACGCTGAGCATGGCATCGTGCAGGGCATAAATGTCCAGTTCGCTGAGCAGGTGGCGACAGGCGATCAGGCCCATGGCGAACAACACCAGGGTCACTGCCAGCCCCAGCGGTTGGCGGTACTTGCTCAGGCGCTCCAGCCAGGGCAGGCGCTGGGCAGCCGTGGGCAGGGCCGCCGTCAGCGGTGCCTGGGTTTCGGGAGTGGGGGCGGTCATGGGGTGCCTCGTGCGGTCAGCGCGAGGTGCAGGCAAGGTACGGCCAAGTGAAAGTCCCTTTGGAAAAACGTATCCGAATATTACTCCGGGCCGACGGCTTAATCTGTTTCAGGATAGTTAAAGATAGTTCATTCAGCCGCAGGGGCGTGGCAAGGGAGGCAGGTAGCGGGGAAGGGGGCAATTGGCTTTTTACGGGGCCGGAATGCAACAAGCCCCGCACTATCTTGCGATAAGCGGGGCTTGTTCTGACGAATATGGTTGCGGGAGCCGGATTTGAACCGACGACCTTCGGGTTATGAGCCCGACGAGCTACCAGGCTGCTCCATCCCGCGCCTGTGGGATCGAATTCTACGGATTTCGTACTGAGTGTCAAGCGTTACTATTTGATTTTTCGAAAGTTTTTACTGATCGAGAATCTAAAGGCAATAAAAAAGGCCACTGTCGAAACAGTGGCCTTTTCTTTAATCTGGTTGCGGGAGCCGGATTTGAACCGACGACCTTCGGGTTATGAGCCCGACGAGCTACCAGGCTGCTCCATCCCGCGCCTGTGAGATCGAATTCTACGGATTTCCTTCGTGGTGTCAAGTATTTAGTTCAAAAAAACCTTTTTTGTTCAAACCCTTAGCGCTTCAGATCGGGGTGCGCCTCAGTCGCGACGGGGCTTTCAGGCCGATCGTCCTGCACAGACTGTTTAGTGGTGGGGGCATGGGATACTATCTGTATGAATTTACAGTAGTGGCTGTCGTCCATGTCCCTGCGCAAGATCATCCATATTGATTGTGACTGTTTCTACGCCGCCATCGAGATGCGTGACGACCCGCGCCTGGTCGGTCGCCCCATGGCGGTGGGTGGCCAGCCGGGGCAGCGCGGGGTGATCGCCACCTGTAACTATGAAGCGCGTGCCTATGGCGTGCGTTCGGCGATGGCGTCCGGACATGCCATGAAATTGTGCCCGGACCTTGAGATCGTCAAGCCGCGCTTCGAGGCCTATCGCGAGGCGTCGCGGGAGATCCACACGATCTTTCGCGATTACACCGAGTTGATCGAGCCGTTGTCCCTGGATGAAGCGTACCTGGATGTCAGTGACAGCCAGTGGTTTGCCGGCAGCGCCACGCGGATTGCCGAGGACATTCGTCGGCGGGTGGCCCAGCAACTGCACATCACGGTGTCCGCCGGGGTGGCGCCGAACAAGTTCCTGGCCAAGATCGCCAGTGACTGGCGTAAACCCAACGGGCTGTTCGTCATCACTCCGGATCAGGTGGAAGAGTTTGTTTCCCACCTGCCGGTGGCGCGCTTGCACGGGGTTGGCAATGTGACGGCGGACAAGCTCTCGCGCCTGGGGATCGACACCTGCCTGTCGCTGCGCGACTGGTCGCGGCTGGCGCTGGTTCGCGAGTTCGGCAGTTTCGGCGAGCGGCTGTGGGGGCTGGCGCGGGGGATCGACGAGCGTGCGGTACAGAACGACAGCCGGCGGCAGTCGGTGAGTGTCGAGAACACTTACGACCAGGACTTGCCTGATCTGAACAGTTGCCTGGAAAAACTGCCGGAGCTACTGGTCAGCCTGAACGAGCGGATAGCGCGGATGGACAGCAGCTATCGGCCCGACAAGCCCTTCGTCAAGGTCAAGTTCCATGACTTCAGCCAGACCACGATGGAGCAGGCGGGGGCGGGAAGGGATCTGGAGAGTTACCGTCAGTTGCTCAGCCAGGCGTTTGCCCGGGGTGGCAAGCCGGTGCGGTTGCTGGGGGTGGGGGTGAGGCTGCGTGATCTGCGCGGGGCGCATGAGCAGTTGGAGTTGTTCGACGATAAATAGAAGAGGGGCCGCCTTGCGGCCCATCGCGGGGCAAGCCCGCTCCTACAAAGCCAACACAGGACCTGTAGGAGCGGGCTCGCCCCGCGATGGGCTGCAAAGCAGCCCCTTTTCTGTTTACTGCACGCCCGGATCGGCTACCAGGCGCCCGGTGGCCTTGGTCAGGGTCTGCAGGAATTCCTGCTGCAGTTCCGGATCGTTGCGGGTCAGCTCGATCAGGCTCTGCTCCAGTTCACTGGCTTCTTCTTCCAGGCCCAGCTCCGACAGGCGCTTGACCCGGTGCACCCACTGGCCGACATCATCGTCCTCGAGATCGTCGAAGATCAGCTCGTGAGCCTCGAGCAGCTTGCCACGCAGGTTGCCACTGACCAGCAGGCTGGCGTCGCCGCGCACCTGGTTTTCCTCGTCGGCCACCTGCAGGTGCAGGGTGCCGATATGGTTGAGGTTCTGCTCGGAGAACGGGCTGTCGAGCAGGTTCAGGCGCAGCACACCGTTCTTGTCGGTGGTCAGCTCGTGGGTCATCTTGCCGGCTTTGACCTCAACCAGGCGCTCGTTCCACGGCAGGCTGATGGACTCCTCGCGCTTGCCCTTCTCGACCTCGTCGATACCGGCCAGGTTCTGCTGGGCGCGACCGTTGGACGGCACGTTCATGAACGGGTTGACGCCTGCCACGCCATAGCTGAGCCAGTCGTGGGTGACGCTGTCCGGCAGGTTGCCCAGGGCGAACACGTTGACCACATTGGCGCCGATACCGGCCACTACCGCTACCGCACCAAGCGGGATCTCGTAGATCTCCCGCCAGGGTTGGTAGGGGGTGTAGCGGTCGTAGCGGCGGGTCACCTCGAACTCGGTGACCTCGAAGCGCTTGAGCTCATGGATGCGCACACGCCGTTGCGGAAGCTCCATCACCTTCGGCTCGCCGACGTCGATCTGCAGGCTGTGCTCGAGCAGCTTGCGCTCGACGCGCTCCTCGTGGTCGCTGCGCTGGGACATCTGGTTGGCGCAGCCGCTGAGGAACAGGGCGCCGCACAGTGCGGCGCCCCCCAGGGTGTAGGTACTTCGCTTGGACATGATCACTCGCGTAACGGGTTATCAGCGGCGGATTTGGGCCTGCAGGAAGGACAGCGCGTCCGCGAGCGGCAGTGCCTGGGCCTCCGATTCGGTGCGGTGCTTGTACTCCAGGTTGCCTTCGGCCAGGCCGCGGTCGCTGACGACAATGCGGTGCGGAATGCCGATCAGCTCCATGTCGGCAAACTTGATGCCGGGGCTGGTCTTCTTGTCGCGGTCGTCCAGCAGCACTTCGAAGCCGGCAGCGGTCAGTTCGGCATACAGCTTGTCGGTGGCTTCGCGGACCACATCGGTTTCGTAGCGCAGCGGTACCAGAGCGATCTGGAACGGTGCCAGGGCGTCGTTCCAGATGATGCCTTTTTCGTCATAGCTCTGCTCGATGGCGGCAGCGACCACGCGGGACACGCCGATGCCGTAGCAGCCCATGGACAGCACGACAGGCTTGCCGTTCTCACCCAGCACCTGGCACTTGAGCGCCTCGCTGTACTTGGTGCCGAGCTGGAAGATATGGCCGACTTCGATGCCGCGCTTGATTACCAGGGTGCCCTGGCCGTCCGGGCTCGGGTCGCCTTCGACCACGTTGCGCAGGTCGGCAACTTGTGGAACCGGCAGGTCGCGCTCCCAGTTCACACCGAAGTAGTGCTTGTCGTCGATGTTGGCGCCGATGCCGAAGTCGCTCATCAGGGCGACCGAGCGGTCGATGATGCACTCCAGCGGCAGGTTCAGCGGGCCGAGGGAGCCTGCGCCGGCACCGATGGCGGCGCGCAGCTCGGCGTCGGACGCCATCACCAGCGGGTCGGCGACCTGCTCCAGCTTGGCGGCCTTGATCTCGTTGAGTTCGTGGTCGCCACGGACGATCAGGGCGACCAGCTTGCCTTCCTCGGCGCCATGCACGATCAGGGTCTTGACTGTCTTCTCGATCGCCAGGCCGAAGTTTTCCACCAGTTCGGCGATGGTCTTGGCATTCGGGGTGTCGACCAGGCGCAGCTCTTCGGTCGGGGCCGGGCGCACGGTTTCACGCGGGATGGCCTCGGCCTTCTCGATGTTGGCGGCGTAGTCGGAGCTGTCGCTGAAGATCACGTCGTCCTCGCCGGAGGAGGCGAGCACGTGGAATTCATGGGAGTAGCTGCCACCGATGGAGCCGGTGTCGGCCTGCACCGGACGGAAGTCCAGGCCCAGGCGGGTGAAGATGTTGGAGTACGCCAGGTGCATGCGGTCGTAGGTTTCCTGCAGGGAAGCCTGGTCGGCATGGAAGGAGTAGGCGTCCTTCATGATGAACTCGCGGCCGCGCATCAGGCCGAAGCGCGGACGGATCTCGTCACGGAACTTGGTCTGGATCTGGTACATGTTCAGCGGCAGCTGCTTGTAGCTGGACAGCTCGTTGCGCGCCAGGTCGGTGATGACCTCTTCATGGGTCGGGCCGACGCAGAAGTCGCGCTGGTGACGGTCTTTCAGGCGCAACAGCTCGGGGCCGTACTGCTCCCAGCGGCCGGATTCCTGCCACAGTTCGGCCGGCTGGATGCTCGGCATCAGCACTTCGAGGGCACCGGCGGCGTTCATTTCCTCGCGGACCACGGCTTCGACCTTGCGCATCACCCGCAGGCCCATCGGCAGCCAGGTGTACAGGCCGGAGGCCAGTTTGCGGATCATGCCGGCACGCAGCATGAGCTGGTGGCTGATGACCACTGCATCGGCCGGGGTTTCTTTCTGGGTGGCGAGCAAATATTGACTGGTGCGCATGGTGGGCCGTGTCGATTGCCTGAATGTGAAATGACCCCGCATTGTACGGGGGCGAAACGAAAGCGTACAGAATGCAGCACTGGCGCGGTTCTGTCAGCCAAGAAAAAGCCCGGCGATTGCCGGGCTTCTTCATTCGCGGAGCGATGCAAGCGCGGGCTTACAGGATGCTCAGCGGGTACTCGACGATCAGGCGCAGTTCGTCGATCGAGCTGGAGCCGTAGTAGACACCATCTGCGGAGCGGTAGGTGGCTTGACGTACGCGGAAGCTCAAGTCTTTGGCCGGGCCTTCCTGCAGGACGTATTTAACGTCGATATCGCGTTCCCATTCCGAGCCGTTATCGGTAGTGCGGGTCTTGGCGTCGGTACCGCGGGCGTAACGGGTCATGAAGGTCAGGCCTGGGATGCCGTACTCGGCAAAGTTCAGGTCGTAGCGTGCCTGCCAGGATTTCTCGTCTTCGGCGTTGAAGTCCGAACGGGCGATGGAGTTGGCCAGGAACACGGTACCGCCGCCGTCTACGCCATAGGCGTAATCGCCGTCGCCGCTGACTTTCTGGAAGGCCAGGGTGAAGGTGTGGGCGCCGATGTTGTACGCGGCCGAAAGGCTGGCGGCAATGTTGTCAAGTTTGTTGGAGCCGTCTGCCTTCTTGACCCAGGCGCCAGTCAGGTTCTGGCCAATGGACTTGGTGTCATAGATGTTGAAGTCAAACACCAGTCCTTGCTTGTCGCTGATCGGCAGTGCCCAGTTGACGTTGCCGTACCATTTACGGAAGTGATCCTCGACGTGCGAGTAGTAGACGCTGGTGCTCAGGCTATCGGTGATGGCGTAGGTGCCGCCCAGGACATCGGCTTCCTTGAGGCGGAAACTGTCACGGTTGGTTTCTGCTTGAGCGGTCAGGCTGGTGAAGCGACCGGCGTGCAGGGTGAGGCCTTTGATCTCATTGCTGGTGATCAGGCCGCCTTGAGCAATTTCGGGCAGCAGGCGGCTGTCATCGGTAGCAAACACCGGCAAGGCGGTGAACTGATCGCCGACCTTCAGCACGGTGTCGGAGATACGGAACTTGGCTGCTGCGCCAGCCTTCGAGTAGTCGTCCTGGGAGCGGCCGTCGAGAGCGGTGGGGAACAGGCCGGTGCCAGCGCGGCCTTTGCCGCTGTCCAGTTTCAGGCCAAGCATGCCGACGGCGTCGAAGCCTACGCCCACAGTGCCCTGGGTAAAGCCGGATTCGTAGGTACCGACAAAGCCCAGGCCGGTCTCTTCGGCGCGGCTCTGACGGTTACCCTCGTCATCCCGGTCGTTGTTGCGGAAGTCACGGCTGAAATACAGCATCCGGGTCTTGACGTTGAGTTTGCTGTCTTCAAGGAAGCCCTTGGACTCATCCTGCGAAGAGGCGACAGCCAGCTGCGAAGTCCCTGCCGCTACGGCCAGGGCGATCATGCTCCACTTCATCACGCGCATCGTGATTTGCTCCTTTGGTTTTTAGGAAGAGTACCGCCGCACCCGGGTATTTTAATTATGGGGCCGGCTCTTTCTTGTTATGTCGGCGAAAATGTATATCACGCGGACTATTCTTGGCGATATGGGCAGAAACAACCTTTCGGTAACTTTATGGCCATGTCGCTGTTGGTTGTCTCCATGTCGCAAATCACGCCTGTCATATAAGGGCGTACAACTCCAGCGCTGTCTCGAAACCGTCATATTTGTATAAATACAAAGTACGGCTTGTGAAACTCCCTGGTTTATCCGATGCCGCTGTTGTTATTTGTCGCGTTCACCCTGCGATGCAGGGGTCGTGCCGACTTGGCGTGAAGCGAATGCAACAAGCGTGCTCAAAATCACGAACGCTTGATGAAATTTTCACATTTGCCTCGAAAAGACCTGGGAAACCTCCGCAAACACGGGCTGCGGCCGGTATGTCGGTGGGGTGCGATCCTCCCTTGCGTTTGCGTGTGAAGCTGCCTTCCAAGTCAAGGTGTTACCGTCGATTGTTTATCCTGGCTGTTTTATGTGAAGGATGTGTGGCGCTGGCCTGACGAGCGGCATCATTTTGGTGCGAAAAGTAGCGCAGTGTTACCGAAGCGGGGCGTTGATGTTGTCATTCGCGTGCCACAAATGCCCTGGGTCGACGTCGACGGGTGTGGCAGCGGTCGAAGCGGAGTATCCTTGCGCGCCTGTGCCCGACCGCTCGGAAGGGCTGAATCGCTTGTAAGGAGGTTTGCCGTGTTTACCCTCGATTCGCGTCTGCAGGAGGATTCCCTGGTGCTGGGCGACCTGCCGCTGTGCCGCCTGCTGCTGAGCAAGGATGCCAACTACCCCTGGTTCATCCTGGTGCCACGTCGCGCCGATATCAGCGAAGTGTTCGAGCTCGAGGACACGGACCAGCAGCAGCTATGGGTCGAGACGACTGCCTTGGCCGAAGCGCTGAAGGATGCCTTCGCCGCCGACAAGATGAATGTCGCGACCCTGGGCAACGTGGTCAGCCAGCTGCACATGCACGTGATTGTGCGTCGCCAGGGCGATGCCGCCTGGCCTGCCCCGGTGTGGGGCAAGGTGCCGGCCATCGGCTACACCCAGGAGCAGATCGACGGTATTCGCCAGCAAGTGCGCGCGCTGCTGGGCGAAAGCTTCAAGGAGGCGTGAGGATGTCGCAGGAGCTGGAAATGCGCATGATCGAGCTGGAGACCCGCCAGGCGTTCCAGGATGACAGCTTGCAGGCGCTCAATGATGTGATTGTCGAGCAGAGCCGGGCGATCGAACGCTTGCAATTGCAGATGGCGGAGCTGATCAAGCGCTACGAGGAGATGGCCGGCCAGCAGGGCGGCGGGGGAGAGGAAGCGCCGCCGCCTCATTATTGAGCACGGCGGCGGCAAAGGGTCAGCGGCGCGCGACGGCGACCACGTCTTCGGCCTGCAGGCCCTTGTCGCGGTGCATCACCGAGAACTCCACGCGCTGGCCTTCGACCAGAACCCGGTGGCCCTCGCCGCGGATGGCGCGAAAGTGCACGAAGATATCGTCACCGGAGTCGCGGGAGATGAAGCCGAAGCCCTTGGACGTGTTGAACCACTTCACGGTGCCGGTATCGCGATTGCCTGCGTCATGCGAGGTGCCCTGGGTGGAGCGGGCCTTTCGCGTGCCGCGAACGAAGCTGGCAATCAGGTGCAGGGCGCAGGCCAGGACAGCACAGGCCAGGGCTGGCAGGTTGCCCAGCTCCGGGCGGGCCAGCAGGGTGAGGGTCTGCAGCACCACGGCCAGCACCAGCAGCAGGCTGGCGGCGTGTTGCAGTTGCTGGCGCAGGCCTTTGTAGTACTGCGGCAGTACCGGGGCGATGACCAGGTTGATGAGCCCGAGCAGCGCCAGGTAGACGGCCTCGGGTTGTTGCAGGAAGGGTGTTGCGTCAGCTTTCAGGCTAGGTATGAGCGATAGCAGCAACGCCGCCAGGCCCGTCACCAGATGGACGATCTTGAACATTGGTTTGGCTCACATTGATAAGGCCGATCACAGGATGAGCTGGTCGCACGGTGCGCGTGAACGAGTAGGCGCGAAAACGTGGCGGGCCAGCCTATGCACCCGGCACTGACAATCCGCACGGGTGGCACAGTGCCTATTTAACAGCAAAGACGCAGGCTTCTCAAACCGGCTGGCACGGGCGGTCCTGTGCCGCATGCGCCAGCCGGAAACTCTTGTTAGAGTGTTTACTGCCCGCTTGATGATCAAGCCTTATGGAAAGGGGAGCTTCATGGCAATCGATATCGGTATCAGTGAAGAAGATCGCAAGTCCATCGTCGATGGGTTGTCCCGCCTGTTGTCGGATACCTACGTGCTGTATCTGAAAACCCATAACTTCCATTGGAACGTCACCGGTCCGTCGTTCCGCACCCTGCACCTGATGTTCGAAGAGCAATACAACGAGCTGGCCCTGGCGGTCGATTCGATTGCCGAGCGCATTCGCGCCCTGGGCTTCCCGGCGCCGGGTTCCTACGCCTTCTATGCCCGCCACTCCTCCATCAAGGAAGAGGAGGGGGTGCCGCCTGCCGATGAAATGATCCGCCAGCTGGTGCAGGGGCAGGAGGCGGTGGTGCGTACCGCGCGCAGCATCTTCCCGGTGGTGGACAAGGTCAGTGACGAGCCGACCGCTGACCTGCTGACCCAGCGCATGCAGGTCCACGAGAAAACGGCGTGGATGCTTCGAGTCCTGCTCGACGGGAACTGATTGCCGGTTGCTTGTCGTTCTACCCAGTGAATCCGGGCCCGATACCGCCAGCGGTATCGGGCCCGCGTGTTTGCGGGGAAGGGTTTGCCGCTGCTATCGGCCTGGCCGGTGGCGCTTCATGACGGTCATGGACCCATTCGGCTGACGAACGGGGTGTGGTTTCGTGACGATGGAGCGGTGCGATGGGCGATCCGATGCGTGGTATCGATGGTAATGCAAGGCAGGGGGGTGGCAACCCTCGTCTCGACCCGTTCAGGCGGGATTTCGACATGGCCCAGGCCGGGCCCGTGTCGCGCTCGGTGCGGCTCAACGGCTTTGCCACCTGCCTGCGCCTGGAGGTGGTCTACTGGCGCATCCTGGAGCGTATCGCCCAGGCCAACCGCTGTTCGGTGAGCGCCGTGTTGTCCTATGTGGATCGCGAGGTGCACCTGCGCCATGGCGGGGTGAGGAATTTCAGCGGCCTGGTCCGGGTGATCTGTGTCACTTGGCTGCAGGAAGCGCGAGACGCGCACTGATCGCCGGGCTGCGCTGCTCTCCTTTACCATATATAATCCCGCTCTTTGCTGCCTTGGGCAGCGTGCGATGTGGTTGACGAGAGACACCCATGCCCCTGTACGACTATCAATGTGCATCCTGCGAACACCAAATGGAGGTGTTGCAGAAGATCAGTGCCGCGCCGCTGACCGATTGCCCGGCGTGCCAGGCGCCGGCATTGAAGAAGCTGCTGTCGGTCCCCGGCTTTCGCCTGAGTGGCAACGGCTGGTACGAGACCGACTTCAAGACCGGGGCGAAAAAGAATCTGGCAGGCGGCGACAAGGCCGACTGAGTTGAATTGCACCCGCCAGGTCTTGCAGTATTAGCCCCTTGGGCGGCCAAGACCTCCACCGAACACACGAATCACGAGAAGCGAAACCACGATCATGATGCGCAGCCATTATTGCGGCCAACTGAACGAGTCCCTGGACGGCCAGGAAGTCACCCTTTGCGGCTGGGTCCATCGTCGCCGCGACCACGGCGGGGTGATTTTCCTCGACATCCGTGACCGCGAAGGCATGGCCCAGGTCGTGTTCGACCCGGATCGCGCCGAAACCTTCGCCGCCGCCGACCGCGTGCGCAGCGAATATGTCGTGCAGATCACCGGCAAGGTACGCAAGCGCCCTGACGGCGCGGTGAACGCCAACATGGCGTCCGGCGCCATCGAGATCCTCGGCTACCAGTTGAAGGTGCTCAACGAAGCGGAAACCCCGCCGTTCCCGCTGAACGAATACTCCGACGTCGGCGAGGAAACCCGCCTGCGCTATCGCTTCATCGACCTGCGTCGTCCGGAAATGGCCGACAAGCTGCGCCTGCGTTCGCGCATCACCAGCAGCATCCGTCGCTTCCTCGACGAGAACGGCTTCCTCGACGTCGAAACGCCGATCCTGACCCGTGCCACCCCTGAGGGCGCGCGTGACTACCTGGTGCCGAGCCGCACCCACGCTGGCAGCTTCTTCGCCCTGCCGCAGTCGCCGCAGCTGTTCAAACAGCTGCTGATGGTCGCCGGCTTCGACCGCTACTACCAGATCGCCAAGTGCTTCCGTGACGAAGACCTGCGCGCCGACCGCCAGCCGGAATTCACCCAGATCGACATCGAGACCAGCTTCCTCGACGAGTCCGAGATCATGGGCCTGACCGAAAGCATGATCCGCAAGCTGTTCAAGGAAGTGCTGGACCTGGAATTCGGTGAGTTCCCGCACATGACCTTCGAAGAGGCCATGCGCCGCTACGGTTCCGACAAGCCGGACCTGCGTATTCCGCTGGAACTGGTCGACGTCGCCGACCAGCTGAAGGATGTCGACTTCAAGGTCTTCGCCGGTCCCGCCAACGATCCGAAGTGCCGCGTCACCGCCCTGCGCCTGCCGGGCGGCGCCAGCATGCCGCGCAGCAAGATCGACGAGTACACCAAGTTCGTCGGTATCTACGGTGCCAAGGGCCTGGCCTACATCAAGGTCAACGAGCGCGCCAAGGGTGTCGAGGGTCTGCAGTCGCCGATCGTCAAGAACATCCCCGAGGCCAACCTCAACAACATCCTCGACCGCGTGGGCGCCGTGGATGGCGACATCGTGTTCTTCGGTGCCGACAAGTTCAAGATTGTCAGCGAGGCCCTGGGCGCGCTGCGTATCCGCCTGGGCCACGACTTCGAGCTGCTGACCTGCGAGTGGGCGCCGATGTGGGTCGTCGACTTCCCGATGTTCGAAGAGAACGAAGACGGCAGCTTCACCGCGCTGCACCACCCGTTCACCGCGCCGAAGTGCACCCCCGAAGAGCTGGAGGCCAACCCGGCCACCGCGCTGTCGCGTGCCTACGACATGGTCCTGAACGGCACCGAGTTGGGTGGCGGTTCGATCCGTATCCACCGTAAAGAGATGCAGCAAGCGGTATTCCGCCTGCTGGGCATCGAGGCGGCGGAACAGGAAGAGAAGTTCGGCTTCCTGCTCGACGCCCTGAAGTTCGGCGCGCCGCCTCACGGTGGCCTGGCCTTCGGCCTGGATCGCCTGGTCATGCTGATGACCGGCGCCCAGTCGATCCGTGAAGTGATCGCCTTCCCGAAAACCCAGAGCGCCGCGTGCGTCATGACTCAGGCCCCAGGCCTGGTCGATGCCAAGGCCCTGCGTGAGCTGCACATCCGTCTGCGCGAGCAGACCAAGGTCGAGTGATCGACCGGGGCGCCTCGGTCACGGGGTGCCCCCGCGCTTGAGGCGCAGGATTCTTCACGTTCCGCCCTTCGGGGCGGAACCTGTTTCTGTTTCAAGGATTCGGAGTCGTTATGGCTGGTCATTCCAAGTGGGCGAACATCAAGCACCGCAAAGAGCGCCAGGATGCCAAGAGAGGCAAGGTCTTCACCAAGTGGATCCGCGAACTGACCGTCGCGGCCAAGCAGGGCGGCCCTGACCCGGCCTCCAACCCGCGCCTGCGCCTGGCGCTGGACAAGGCCCTGGGGGCCAACATGAGCCGCGACATCATCGATCGCGCCGTGGCCCGTGGTGCCGGCACCAACGAAAGCGACAACGTCGAAGAGCTGAGCTACGAGGGCTATGGCCCGGGCGGCGTGGCGATCATGGTCGAGGCCATGACCGACAACCGCAACCGTACCGCCGCCGCCGTGCGTCATGCCTTCACCAAGTGCGGTGGCAACCTGGGCACCGACGGCTCGGTGGCCTACCTGTTCGAGCGCAAGGGGCAGATCAGCTTCGCCGCTGAGCTTGCGGTCGACGAGGACGCACTGATGGAAGCCGCGATGGAGGCCGACGCCGACGACGTGGTGGCCAACGACGACGGCTCCTTCGAGGTGTTCACCTCGTTCAACAGCTTTTATGCCGTGCGCAATGCGCTCGAAGAGGCTGGCTTCAAGGCCTCGGACGCCGAGATCGTGATGCAGCCGACCACCAGTGCCGAGCTGGACAAGGATGGCGCGGAGAAGGTGCTCAAGCTGATCGACATGCTCGAGGACCTGGATGACGTGCAGAACGTCTACTCCAATGCGCAGATCTCCGATGAGATCATGGAAAGCCTCGGCTAAGGTGTTCTGGCGATCCTTGCCGGTTCTTTGAATTTGTCAGCGCCTGTCCCGGCCCTTTCGCGGGTAAACCCGCTCCCACAGGTACTGCACCGACTCTGAACGTGGTGCAGTACCTGTGGGAGCGGGTTTACCCGCGAAGGGGCCGGCACAGTTTGCCGAGATGCATCAATTTTTCCACAGGCACTATGACTCTGATTCTTGGTATCGACCCCGGCTCGCGCATCACCGGCTTCGGCGTGGTCCGCCAGACCGCCCGTGGTTGCGAATATGTGGCCTCGGGCTGTATCCGCACCGGCGGCGGCGAGCTGCCCGAGCGACTGCAGATCGTCTTTCGTGGCGTGAGCGAGATCATCCGTGAGCATGGCCCGGTGACCATGGGCATCGAACGGGTGTTCATGGCGCGCAATGCCGATTCGGCGCTCAAGCTGGGCCAGGCCCGGGGCGCGGCTATCGTTGCCGCGGCCGAGGCGGGCCTGGAGATCGCCGAGTACAGCGCCAGCCAGGTCAAGCAGGCCGTGGCCGGTACCGGCGGGGCCAATAAGGAACAGGTGATGATGATGGTCATGCACCTGCTCAAGCTGACCCAGAAGCCGCAGATCGACGCCTCCGACGCCCTGGCCATCGCCCTGTGCCATGCCCATACCCGTTCCAGCCTGATTCCCCATGGGCTGGCGACGGCGCGGCGGCGCGGCGGGCGCTTGCGTCTGTAACCGCTTCATGCGCTGATACACATTTTGTCCGGGTGGCGCGCGCTCCCGGCGCATTTGCTGATAGGGTGGACCGGTTTTCGACCGGCGCCCGAGAGGAAGGAACGGAACGTGATTGGACGTTTGCGTGGCACCCTGGCGGAAAAACAGCCGCCGCACCTGATTATCGACGTCAACGGCGTGGGCTATGAGCTCGAAGTGCCGATGACCACCCTGTACCGCCTGCCCAAGGTCGGCGAGGCAGTGACCGTGCACACCCACCTGGTGGTACGCGAAGACGCCCACCTGCTCTATGGTTTCGCGGAAAAGCGCGAGCGCGAGCTGTTCCGCGAGCTTATCCGCCTGAACGGCGTAGGGCCGAAGCTGGCGCTGGCGCTGATGTCCGGCCTGGAAGTGGACGAGCTGGTGCGCTGCGTGCAGGCCCAGGATGCATCGGTCCTGGTGCGTGTGCCCGGTGTCGGCAAGAAAACCGCCGAACGCCTGCTGGTCGAGCTCAAGGACCGCTTCAAGGCGTGGGAAACCTCCCCGGCGATGTTCACCCTGGTCTCCGACGGCCCGCTGCCGGCGGCCAGTGAGTCCTCGGCCGAGGCCGACGCGGTCAGTGCCCTGGTCTCCCTGGGCTACAAACCACAGGAAGCGAGCAAGGCGATTGCCGCGATCAAGGACAAAGCCGGCCTGAGCAGCGAGGAATTGATCCGTCGCAGCCTTAAAGGGATGATTACCAAGTGATCGAGACCGACCGCCTGATTGCCGCCTCCGGACGTGACCGCGAAGAGGTCCAGGACCGTGCGATCCGCCCGCTGCGCCTGGACGAGTACATCGGCCAGCCGGTGGTGCGCGAGCAGATGGCGCTGTTCATCCAGGCCGCGCGCGGGCGCAACGAGTCTCTCGACCATACGCTGATCTTCGGCCCGCCCGGCCTGGGCAAGACCACCCTGGCCAACATCATTGCCCAGGAGATGGGCGTGTCGGTCAAGAGCACCTCGGGCCCGATCCTCGAGCGCCCGGGCGACCTCGCGGCAATGCTGACCAACCTCGAACCCCATGACGTGCTGTTCATCGACGAGATCCACAGGTTGTCGCCAGTGGTCGAGGAAGTGCTCTATCCGGCGATGGAAGACTTCCAGCTGGACATCATGATCGGCGAAGGCCCGGCCGCGCGCTCGATCAAGCTCGATCTGCCGCCGTTCACCCTGGTCGGCGCCACCACCCGTGCCGGCATGCTGACCAATCCGTTGCGTGACCGCTTCGGTATCGTCCAGCGCCTGGAGTTCTACAGCAACAAGGACCTGGCAACCATCGTCAGCCGTTCGGCTGGTATTCTCGGGCTGCCGATGGACGACAAGGGTGCCTTCGAGATCGCCCGTCGGGCGCGGGGCACGCCGCGGATCGCCAACCGCCTGCTGCGGCGGGTGCGCGACTTTGCCGAAGTGCGTGGCAAGGGCGAGATCACCAAAGCCGTGGCGGACATGGCGCTGAACCTGCTGGATGTCGACGAGCGTGGCTTCGATCACTCCGACCGGCGTCTGCTGCTGACCATGATCGAGAAGTTCGACGGCGGTCCGGTGGGGCTCGACAACATTGCTGCGGCGATCGGCGAAGAGCGCCACACCATCGAGGACGTGCTCGAGCCCTATCTGATCCAGCAGGGCTACATCATGCGTACCCCGCGAGGCCGCGTGGTGACCCGACACGCCTACCTGCATTTCGGCCTGAACATCCCCGGGCGCTTCTGCGAAGGTGGCGAATATGCCGCCCAGGACGACGAATGACAGATCGAATCGGGAATTTCGTGGTCCTAGCGCTGGCACGCCGCAGGCTCGCTGGCAATAGGACATTATTGATGAAAAAACAGTTACCGCGGCGGATTGGCAAGTTCAGGAGTAACCACTAGAGTATGCGCGCGCAAAATGGGCTGGAACCGTTCGCACACCGCTGTCGCGTCTATTACGAGGATACCGACGCCGGTGGCGTGGTGTATTACGTCAACTACCTGAAATTCATGGAGCGCGCCCGCACCGAGCGGCTGCGTCACCTGGGGTTCTCCCAGGCCCAGCTGGCGCAAGACAACCTGCTGTTCGTGGTCCATTCCAGCGAGGCGCGCTACCACGCGCCGGCCCGCCTGGACGATGAGCTGCGGGTGACCGCGCAAGTGCTTGAACTGAATCGTGCCAGCCTGCGCTTCGTGCAGCAGGTGTGGCGAACACAGGATGAAGTGCTGCTCTGCGAGGGGCAGTTCCTGGTGGCCGCCGTGCGCGCCGACACTTTCAAACCCCGGGCCATTCCCCCAGAACTGCGCGACGCATTCCTGGCGGACGGCGCGGGTACTCAATCGAACGCAGGAGAATAAGCGTGGAAGCAAACGTCGTCGACCATACCTCCATGTGGAGCCTGGTCGCCAATGCCAGTGTCGTGGTTCAGCTGGTAATGCTGACCCTCGTGGCAGCCTCGGTGACCTCTTGGATCATGATCTTCCAGCGCAGCACCATGCTGCGCGCCGGTCGTCGTGCACTGGACGCTTTCGAAGAGCGCTTCTGGTCGGGCATCGACCTGTCCAAGCTGTACCGCCAGGCAGGTAGCAACCCCGATCCGGACTCGGGTGTCGAGCAGGTGTTCCGCGCCGGCTTCAAGGAATTCTCGCGTCTGCGCCAGCAGCCGGGTGTTGATCCGGACGCGGTCATGGAAGGTGTCGGTCGCGCCATGCGCGTGGCGATCTCCCGTGAGGAAGAAAAGCTCGAGCAGAGCCTGCCGTTCCTGGCCACCGTCGGTTCCACCAGCCCGTACATCGGCCTGTTCGGTACCGTGTGGGGCATCATGAACTCGTTCCGCGGCCTGGCCAGCGCCCAACAGGCGACCCTGGCCACCGTGGCTCCCGGTATCGCCGAGGCCCTGATCGCCACCGCGATCGGCCTGTTCGCCGCGATCCCGGCCGTTATCGCCTACAACCGTTTTGCCGCGCGCAGTGAAGTGCTGATTGGCCGCTACTACACCTTCGCCGACGAGTTCCAGGCGATCCTGCACCGCAAAGTACATACCAGCGAAGAGTGATCAGGTAGAAACCCATGGCCCGAGTTCGCCACAAACGCAAGCCGGTCGCCGAGATGAACGTGGTGCCCTACATCGACGTGATGCTGGTACTGCTGGTCATCTTCATGGTGACCGCCCCCATGCTCAACCAGGGCGTGAAGGTGGATCTGCCCAAGGTTTCCAGCGAAGCCCTGCCGCAGGACAACAACGTCCAGGTCCTGACCATCTCGATCAAGGCCGACAAGACCTACTACTGGAACCTTGGTAGCGAAGTAGACACCGACAAGCAGATGGACAAGGCCATGACCTTGCCGGAAATGACCGGTGCGGTGACCAAGATCATCGCCGCCGGCCGTGACCAGGGCAAACAGACCCAGGTCTTCATCCGTGGCGACAAGGCCGTCGACTACGGCGCGGTCATGGGCGCCATGGGCGGGTTGCAGAAGGCCGGTGTCGGTAACGTTGGCCTGATTACCGAGGCGCCCTGATGCAGCAGCGAGAGCCATCCGCCTCGGAAAGCTACTTCTGGCCCAGTGTCTGGGCCATCGGCCTGCATGTGCTGGTGTTCGGCATGCTGTTCGTCAGCTTTGCCATGACCCCCGAGCTGCCGCCGTCCAAGCCCATCGTCCAGGCCACGCTCTACCAGCTCAAGTCCAAGAGCCAGGCGACCACCCAGACCAATCAGAAGATTGCCGGGGAGGCGAAGAAAACCGCCTCGCGCCAGACCGAGGTCGAGCAGCTGGAGCAGAAGAAGGTCGAGCAGGAGGCCGTGAAGGCCGCGGAACAAAAGAAAGCCGACGCCGCTCAAAAAGCCGAGGAAGCTCGCGAAGCCGCCGAGGCGAAGAAGGCTGAGGCCGCCGAGCAGAAGAAAGCCGCCGAGGCCAAGAAAGCCGAGGAAGCGAAAAAGGCCGCTGAAAAGCAACAGGCTGACATCGCCAAGAAGAAGGCTGAGGAAGAGGCCAAGAAACAGGCCGACGAAGAAGCCAAGAAACAAGCTGCGGAAGAGGCGAAGAAGAAAGCCGCCGAAGACGCGAAGAAAAAAGCTGCCGAGGACGCCAAGAAGAAAGCGGCGGCCGAGGACGCGAAGAAGAAGGCAGCTGAAGAGGCCAAGAAAAAGGCCGCGGCAGACGCCCAGAAGAAAAAGGCACAGGAAGCGGCCCGCAAGGCGGCGGAAGACAAGAAGGCCCAGGCGCTCGCCGAGCTGTTGTCCGACACCACCGAGCGGCAGCAGGCGCTGGCCGACGAGCAGGGTGACCAGGTGGCCGGCGACTTCGACGACCTGATCCGCATGCGCGCGGCCGAAGGTTGGGCGCGTCCGCCATCTGCGCGCAAGGGCATGACGGTAGTTCTGCAGATCAACATGCTGCCGGACGGCACCATCACCAACGTGAGTGTGGCCAAGTCCAGCGGTGACGGTCCGTTCGACAGCTCGGCCGTGGCCGCGGTGAAGAACATTGGTCGGTTGACCGAAATGCAGGGCTTGAAGCCGAGCGATTTCAATCCGTATCGTTCATTCAAGATGACATTTACACCTGAGGATCTAGCGTTGTGATTAAACGTCTGAGAGGACTCCTGGTCTTGCTCTGCTGCGTGGCAGGCATGGCCATGGCAGAGGAAAAGAACATCCTGGTCACCAGCGGTAGCGACCGGGCAACCCCCATTGCGGTAGTACCGTTCGGCGTGCAGGGCGGCAGCGTGCTGCCCGAGGACATGGCCGACATCATCAGCAACGACCTGCGCAACTCCGGCTACTATGGGCCGATCCCGCGGCAGAACATGATCAGCTTGCCGACCCAGGCCAGCGAAGTGATCTTCCGTGACTGGAAAGCCCTGGGCGCCCAGTACGTCATGGTTGGTAGCATCGTCCCGGCAGGCGGCCGCCTGCAGGTGAGCTACGCGCTGTTCAACGTCGCCACCGAGCAGCAAGTGCTGACCGGCAGCGTTGCCGGCGGCGTCGACCAGTTGCGCGACATGGCCCACTACATCGCCGACCAGTCGTTCGAGAAGCTCACCGGTATCAAGGGTGCGTTCTCGACCCGCATGCTGTATGTGACTGCCGAGCGTTTCTCGACCAACAACACCCGCTACACCCTGCAGCGTTCGGACTACGACGGTGCCCGTGCAGTGACCCTGTTGCAGTCGCGTGAACCGATCCTGTCGCCGCGTTTCGCGCCGGATGGCAAGCGTATCGCCTATGTCTCGTTCGAGCAGAAGCGTCCGCGCATCTTCATCCAGCACATCGACACCGGTCGTCGCGAGCAGATCACCAACTTCGAAGGCCTGAACGGCGCTCCGGCCTGGTCGCCTGACGGCACCCGCCTGGCGTTCGTGCTGTCCAAGGACGGCAACCCGGACATCTACGTGATGAATGTGGCCTCGCGCCAGATCACTCGTGTGACCGCAGGCCCTGGCATCAATACCGAGCCGTTCTGGGGCAAGGATGGCAACACCCTGTACTTCACCTCCGACCGTGGCGGCAAGCCGCAGATCTACAAGCAGTCGGTTGGTGGCGGTGGCGCCGAGCGCGTGACATTCGTGGGTAACTACAACGCCAACCCGAAATTGTCGGCGGACGAGAAGACCCTGGTGATGATCCATCGCCAGCAGGGTTTCACCAACTTCAAGGTGGCCGCTCAGGACCTGCAACGTGGAAGTGTAAAGATTCTCACCGAGACCAGTCTTGATGAGTCTCCCACTGTTGCGCCAAACGGCACCATGCTAATCTACGCCACCCGCCAGCAGGGCCGGGGAGTCTTGATGCTCGTGTCGCTTAACGGCCGCGTGAGGCTCCCACTTCCTACCGCTCAAGGCGAAGTCAGAGAACCGTCCTGGTCCCCTTACCTGAACTGATTGCGGCGTAACACGTTTTGCTTAACACACTGGGGTTTCATTAGGAGTTTCACGATGGAAATGCTGAAGTTTGGTAAATTCGCTGCGCTGGCTCTGGCCATGGCTGTAGCTGTAGGTTGCTCCTCGAAAGGCGGTGACAACGCTGGTGAAGGCGCTGTTGACCCGAACGCTGGCTACGGTGCCAACACTGGCGCTGTTGACGGCTCCCTGAGCGAAGAAGCCGCCCTGCGCGCAATCACCACCTTCTACTTCGAATACGACAGCTCGGACCTGAAGCCAGAAGCCATGCGCTCCCTGGACGTTCACGCCAAGGACCTGAAGTCCAACGGCAACCGCGTTGTCCTGGAAGGCAATACCGACGAGCGCGGCACCCGCGAGTACAACATGGCTCTGGGTGAGCGTCGTGCCAAGGCCGTTCAGCGCTACCTGGTTCTGCAGGGCGTTTCCCCTGCTCAGCTGGAACTGGTTTCCTACGGCGAAGAGCGTCCAGTTGCCACCGGCAACGACGAGCAGTCCTGGGCTCAAAACCGTCGCGTAGAACTGCGTAAGTAAGTTCTTATGCGTATGTGCCGTCGTGCTGTAACCGTCCTCGCACTCAGCCTGCCCCTTTCGGCGTGGGCTGCGGTTCCCGTAGTAGATGACAACGCGGGTGGCTATCCACCTGCGGGTTATGGCACGAGCGGCGCCTATGCCGGAGCAGGGGCTTCGGCCCCTGCTTCTGCAAATGGCCAGCTGTTCATGCAGCTGCAGCAGATGCAGGACCAGATTTCCCGCCAGCAAGGCATCATCGAAGAGTTGCAGAACGATGTGTCGCGCATGAAGCAGGAAAACCTCGAACGCTACCAGGATCTCGACCGCCGCCTCAGCAGCGGTGCCGCGCCTGCCGCGACTCCAGACAATTCCTCCACCGGTGGCGCGAACAACGCAGCCACGGGTGCCGCTGCCGGCGCCAGCGCCGCGCAGCCACCGGCCGCCAGCAGCGAGCCGGGTGATCCGGCGAAAGAGAAGCTGTATTACGACGCCGCTTTCGACCTGATCAAGCAGAAGGACTTCGACAAGGCCAGCCAGGCCTTCAACGCCTTCCTGCGCAAGTACCCCAACAGCCAGTACGCCGGCAATGCCCAGTACTGGCTTGGCGAGGTCAACCTGGCCAAGGGCGACCTGCAAGGCGCCAGCCAGGCCTTCGCCGAGGTCGGCCAGAAGTACCCGAAACACAGCAAGGTGCCGGATTCGCTGTACAAGCTGGCCGATGTCGAGCGCCGCATGGGCCACACCGACAAGGTCAAGGGCATCCTGCAGCAGGTCATCACCCAGTACCCCGGCACCTCCGCCGCGCAACTGGCCCAGCGCGACCTGCAGAAGCTCTGAGCGACCCGTTGATGAAGAAACCCGCGCCTATCGCGGGTTTTTTCGTTAGAATCACTGCCCTTTTTTCTTAAACACGCTGCCGCGGATAACGCCATGTCGAGTCCGCGACAGTGCCTGACGGAGGCGGACAGCCTGTTCAGCTGTCACGCCCGTGGCGATCATGCAAGACACATTACGCATCACCGAAGTGTTTTACTCGTTGCAGGGTGAAACGCGAACGGCCGGGCTGCCCACGGTTTTCGTGCGCCTGACCGGTTGCCCCCTGCGCTGCCAGTACTGCGACAGTGCCTACGCCTTCAGTGGCGGCACTATTCGCACCCTCGACTCGATCCTCGAGCAGATCGCCGGCTTCAGGCCGCGCTACGTCTGCGTGACCGGCGGCGAGCCGCTGGCCCAGCCCAACGCGCTGCCGTTGCTGCAGCGCCTGTGCGATGCCGGTTACGACGTGTCGCTGGAAACCAGCGGCGCCCTCGATATCAGTGGTGTCGACACCCGGGTCAGCCGCGTGGTCGACCTCAAGACCCCGGGCTCGGAAGAATCCCATCGCAATCGCTACGAGAACATCGAGCTGCTGACCGGCAATGACCAGGTCAAGTTCGTCATCTGTTCCCGCGAGGACTACGATTGGGCGGTTTCCAAGCTGATTCAGTACAACCTGGCCGAGCGCGCCGGGGAAGTGCTGTTCTCGCCCAGCTACCATCAGGTGAGCGCCACCGACCTGGCCGACTGGATCGTCGCCGACAACCTGCCCGTGCGTTTCCAGCTGCAGCTGCACAAGCTGCTGTGGAACGACGAACCCGGACGTTGAGGAGAAAAAAGACATGACTGACAAACGCGCGGTAATCCTGCTGTCCGGTGGCCTGGACTCGGCCACCGTGGTGGCCATGGCCAAGGCCGACGGCTACCAGTGCTACACCATGAGCTTCGACTACGGCCAGCGCCACCGCGCCGAGCTCAATGCCGCAGCGCGGGTGGCCCGTGACCTGGGCGTGATCGAACACAAGGTGATCGGCCTGAACCTCGACGGCATCGGTGGCTCGGCCCTGACCGACAGCAGCATCGATGTGCCCGAGGCGCCGAGCGAGGGGATTCCGGTCACCTACGTGCCGGCTCGCAACACCGTGTTCCTGTCCCTGGCCCTGGGCTGGGCGGAGGTGCTCGAAGCCCGTGACATCTTCATTGGTGTCAACGCCGTGGACTACTCCGGTTATCCGGACTGCCGCCCGGAATTCGTCGAGGCCTTCGAGCGCATGGCCAACCTGGCCACCAAGGCCGGTGTGGAAGGGCAGGGCTTCCGTATCCAGGCGCCGTTGCAGAACCTGAGCAAGGCGCAGATCGTCCAGGCGGGCATCGCCCGTGGCGTGGACTACAGCCTGACCGTTTCCTGCTACCAGGCTGATGACGACGGGCGTGCCTGCGGCAAGTGCGACAGCTGCCGTCTGCGTGCCGACGGCTTCAAGGCGGCCGGCATAAAGGACCCCACCCGGTATTTTTGAATTTTTTGCGATGGGGTGTTGATTTCCTCTGAGAAATCAGTAATATACGCGCCATCCAACGGGTCGTTAGCTCAGTTGGTAGAGCAGTTGGCTTTTAACCAATTGGTCGTAGGTTCGAATCCTACACGACCCACCATATGCAGTACGAAAGAGCCCGCCTTCATGGCGGGCTTTTTCATGCCTGTCGAAAAGTGCCCTGGCCCACTGTCAACGATTCAACCGCCGCGCATCGAAGGCATCACGCGCCTGGTAGGCAGTGTAGGTGGCCTGCGCGGCCACCAGGCCGGCCAGGCCGAAGGTACGTTCGAGGCCGAACTGGCTGAAACCGCTCGGGATCGGCAGGCGACGGGCGATGGCGTCCGCCAGCACTTCGCCGGCGACCGTGGTCGGGGCCATGCCGTGGCCGCCGAAGCCAACCGCGTGCCAGATGCCATTGTCGTCCTGGCCGATCTGCGCCATCTGGTGGCGTCCGTAGCTCATCAGGCCGCCCCAGGAATACTCCAATTCCACGTCCTCGAGTTGCGGGTAGACGCTTGCCAGGTCGGCCTTGAGCAGCCTGGCGATGGCCTGCGGCCCGCGATCGAGAATGGAGATGCGTCCCCCCCAGAGAATTCGGGTGTCTTTCAGCGGGCGGTAGTAATCGAAGGCGAAGCGTGTGTCGTAGATGGCTGACTGGCAGTTGATGGCGTCCGACAGGCGATCGCCCAGTGGTGGGGTGGTCACCACGTAGGTGGCGATCGGCAGAACGGCGCGTTCGATTGGGGCGTAGACGCCGCGGGCATAGCCCCCTGCGCTGAACACCACCTCCTCGGCATGGACTTCGCCCTGGCCGGTGCGCACGATGTAGCCGCCGGCCTTCTTCTCGATGCCGGTCACCGGCGACTGCTCAAAGATCGTCACCCCGGCCTGGGACGCGGCCTGGGCGAGGCCGCAGACGTACTTGAGCGGGTGGAAGTGGAAGGCGTTGCGCTCCAGCAACCCGCCGTAATAGCGCTCGGTCCTGAGCTGTTCCTTCAGGTCTCCGGGTGCGATGTATTCCCAGTCGACGCCATAGGCCTGCTTCATCAGCTGGCGCGGTTTCTCCAGGCGCGACGGGTCGTTGAACCAGTTGGCGAGGATCACGCCCTGGTCGACCAGGTCGCAGTCGATGGTGTAGCGGCGGGTGCGTTCGCGGATCAGGTCGACGGCGTCGAGTGTCAGCCGATACAGCTTGCGGGCCTCGTTGGCGCCCAGCGCCGACAGCAGGTCGGCGTTGCCGAGGCTGTAGCCGCCGAAGACAAAGCCGCCGTTGCGTCCCGAGGCGCCATGGCCGACACGTTGCGACTCAAGGAGTGTCACATCGCTCACCCCGCGCTCGGCAAGCCCGATCGCGGTCGACAGGCCGGCCAGGCCGCCACCGAGGATGCATACGCGGGTATCGGTGCGGCCGCTTTGGGCGGGGTAGAAGGTTCTGCTGGCGGTGGCTTCGTAGTAGGAGTCGAAGGTGCTGTTCATCAGGGTCCCGGAGCAGTGATGGGCGGACCGGAGCGGGTCCGCCAATGGAGTGTTCAGGCGGGCTGCTGGCTGGCTGCGAGCGCATCGCCGGCGGGCTCTGCCTTGCTGCGTTCGGCCTTGCGCATCTCGATGCTGGAGAAGTCCATTTCCCTGTAGCGCACCACCCTGGAACCTGTCATCAGCTTGTGCCCGAACCAGACCACCACGAACAGCACCAGACCGACGTAGGTGGCGAAGGCGCCGATCCAGTCGATCTGCCCGCCGATGAATGCCTGGTAGTTCTGTCCGAGCATCACCACCATGCACAGGCCGAAGGCGAACAGTGGGCCGAACGGGAAGTACTTCGACACATACGGCAGTTTCGCCAGGTCGTTGCCATGGAACAGGTAGCCGCGGCGGAAGCGGTAATGGCTGATCGCGATACCCAGCCAGGCGATGAAGCCAAGCATGCCGGAGGTGTTCAGTAGCCACAGGTAGAGCTTGCCGGGGCTGAACAGGAAGCTCAGCAGGCACAGGCCGGCGACTGCGGCGGTGGCCAGCAGCGCCCAGACCGGCGTGCCGCTGCGAGTTACCCTGGCGAAGATGGCCGGCGCCTTGCGCTCCAGCGCCAGGCTGTAGAGCATGCGCGAGGAGGCGTACATGCCCGAGTTGCCGGCGGACAGCACCGAGGTCAGGATCACCGCGTTCATCACGGCGGCGGCGGCAAGCATGTCGGCCTTGGTGAAGATCAGGGTGAACGGGCTAATGGTGACGTCCGACAGTCCGTCCTTGAGCAGCCGTGGGTCGGTGTAGGGGATCAGCAGGCCGATCACGACGATGGTCAGCACGTAGAACAGCAGGATGCGCCAGAAGATCTGGCGTACGGCCTTGGGAATATTGCGCCCCGGGTTTTCCGTTTCGCCGGCGGCGATGCCCACGAACTCGGTGCCCTGGAACGAGAAGCCGACGATCATCGCCACGCCGATCAGCGCTGGCAGGCCGCCGGCGATGGGCGCGTCGCCGATCTGCCAGAGATGGGCGCCGCCGTCCTGGCCGCCTTCGAGGATGCCCAGCAGCATCAGCACGCCCACGGCGATGAAGATGATGATGGTGATGACCTTGATCAGGGCGAACCAGAACTCGGCCTCGCCGAAGAAGCGCACCGAGGCGACGTTGAGGGCGAACAGCAGTACCAGGAAGGCCGCGCTCCAGATCACCCCGGGGGTGTCCGGGAACCAGTAGAGCATGATGATCTGCACGGCCACCAGGTCCACGGCGATGGTCACGGCCCAGGAGTACCAGTAGTTCCAGCCCAGGGCGAAGCCGAAGCTTTCTTCGACGTAGCGCGAGGCATAGGTGGAGAACGAGCCGCTGACCGGCATGCACGCGGCCATTTCGCCGAGGCTGGTCATCAGGAAGTAGACCATCAGGCCGATCACCGCGAAGGCCAGCAGCGCGCCGCCGGGGCCGGATTGGGCGATGGTGGCGCCGGAGGAGACGAACAGGCCGGTGCCGATGGAGCCGCCGATGGCGATCATGTTCAGGTGGCGGCTGGTGAGCGTGCGTTTGAGGTGTCCGGAAGGCGGGGTTGCGGCAGTCAAACTTGCGTTGTTGTTCGAATGGGTCATGGGCAACCTATTGGATCTGCATTCGGGTGAGTTGTTGTTTTTGTTGTGATCTGACCACTTCCAGTTGCAGTTGACGGGCGCGGTTTGGGCGCCGGTCGGCCGGCGGCTTCTCCAGTGCCGCGGCGGTCGCGATTGCATTGATTGAAATCAGTATTGGCGTTGAAAGGTGTTCGCAACAAACGACAATTATTTGCTACATCATTCCGTTTTGGAATGTTTGATTTCGTCGTTTTGATGATGTGCCAATGCGGGTGTTTGCACGTACTCATTTGAATTGCCCATGATTACTGGGGTGTATTGACGTCATTGTGGAGTGGAATATTGTCGTTTTGTAATTGTCATGAAATGTACGAAACAATATGGCAGAAATTTATTCATCATTGATGCAGCAAAAAACCGATACCTGGGGGGCCAGATATCGGTTCTTGGGGGGGCGTGTCCCTTCAAGCGGAGGGACTGGTGTGAGGGGCGGCCTTGTCGCGGGCTGTCAGCCTTCGTCAGGGCGAACCGTGCTGCTGCTGGCGGTCCGCTGTTGCTGTTTCGCCCGGGTGTCGGGCAGGTTGTCGAACGCGTGCAGCCCGTTTTTCGCGTACGGGTCGCCGATCCAGCGTGGGCTGGCGGTGAACGCTTCGTTGACCAGGCTCTTGGCCGGCTCGTAGCGGTCGTAGCTCAGGCCCGCCAGGTCGGACAGGGTGTGGATCAGGTGTGCGCTGCTATAGGGGCGGTTGGTCATCGACTGCAGGTCGCGCGGGTGCCCCGCCTGCCAGCTGGGCGAGGTCCAGAGCAGGAAGGGGATGGTGTACATCGGCCGGGTCGGGGCGGCCTCGTTGCGGCCGAGGCGATCATGATTGCCGGAGCTGTAGACGTCCTCGCCATGGTCGGAGAGGTACAGCAGGAAGCCGTTCGGTGTGCTGGCCGAATAGCGCTTGATCAGGTCGGACACGACGAAGTCGTTGTAGCGCACGGCGTTGTCATAGAAGTTGTAGGTTCGTACCTGGTCGGGGGACAGCGCCGCCGGCGCGCCGGTGTTGTCCTTGAAGTGGTCGAAACCGGCCGGATAGCGGTAGCGGTAATCCATGTGCGTGCCGAGCAGGTGGACGATGATCAGCTTCTTGCCGGCCGGGTCCTGCAGGGCTTTTTCGAAGGGCTCCAGCACCACGCTGTCGTACTGGCTGGCGTTCTGGTTGCGCTGGTTGTTCAGGTAGACCGGCACGTCCGTCTGCTGCGAGAAGGTGGTGAGCATGGTGTTGCGCTTGGTCATCGTCTGCTGGTTGGTGATCCAGAAGGTCTTGTAGCCGGCCTGTTTCATCAGGTTGATCAGCGATGGATCGGTGAGGAAGCGGTCGGGGTGCTGTTGATCGCCGAAGGTGAGGATCTGCTGCATCACCTCGATGGTGTACGGGCGTGGCGAGACGACGTTGCGGAACACGGTGAGGCCCTTGTCGCGGGCGGCCAGGGCATCGAGGTTCGGTGTGGTGTCGCGGTTGTAGCCGTACAGGTGCATGTGTTCGCGGGTGGTGGACTCGCCCAGTACCAGCACCAGGGTGCGCGGCGCGTCGCCGCTGTTGTCCTTGAGGTCCTGCAGCGGCGGCAGGGCGGCATTCTGTTCCAGCAGGGCCTGCATGTTGTCGAGCTGCTGGCGGTACTGCCGGTAGCCGACCACCAGTTGCCAGGGCACCGCGGCCGCCATGCGCTGTTCGACCTTTTCCTGGGCGTCGGCGAAGCTGCGTTGCTGGGAGACCATCTGTTTGTAGAACGGGTAGCCCAGGGTCGCTGTCAGCAACAGGACGACCACCGGCAGGCGGCTGTACCGTGGCAGGGTGACCGGGCGTATGCGTCGCCACAGCAGCACGGCGATCGCGCTGTAGAGCAGCAGCCCCAGGCACAGCCAGATACTGAAGTACTGGCTGAAGTATTCCCCGGCTTCGGCGGTGTTGGACTCGAACATCACGAAGATGACGCTTTGCGAGAACTCCTGGCGGTAGATGCCGAAATAGCTCAGGCCGACCAGCGAGCTGGCCCACAACACCAGCCCGATCAGCGCGGCGAGGGGGCGGGTCAGGCGTGGCAGCAGCAGTACTGGGGCCAGCCACAGGCTGCTGAGGAACAAGGCGTCGCGAAAGCCGGCAAAGCCGGTGGTGCCGCTGAACAGCAGCAGGGCCTGGGTGACGCCGGAGAAGTACCAGAAGAACAGCAGGAGCCAGCCGAGGCCAGACCAGTCGATGGATTTGCTAGCGGGGGGAGTTGTACGGGACACGTGTGCCTCAGAGAGCGGTTGCCTGCCGGATCGGTTGGCAGGCGACGCTAAAGGGGGGAGCGTGAAAAGATCGTCAACAATTCATGAAAGTCCCGGAGAGACCGACGAGTGAGATACAAGTAACTTGCTCTTGTTATTCGCTCTTGTAGTTGCTGTTTGCTTTTGCTTCTAAGCGCGCGA